>JAAUSF010000125.1 GCA_012033255.1 Cyanobacteria bacterium RU_5_0 | reverse complement strand
AAAGCGTATCTTGGAGTTCGTCGATTATTTTAACCGGACAATGGCGAAACCATTTAAATGGACGTACAAAGGAAAGGCACTGGCAGCCTAAAAAAGGGTGGATAAATTTATGCCGTAGACTACTAGTCCGATTTTTTACCTTAATAATTAGGAATGCGCTTGAATAATTTGCTGTAGCTCCGCATTTACCGTTTCTACAGATTGATTTCCATCAACAGTAACAAGCTGGTCGCGATCGTGATAAAAGTCAATCAGAGGAGCGGTTTGTTGACGATAAACTTCGAGGCGATGACGAACCACTTCCTCCATATCATCCTTACGACCTCGGCTAAGCAGACGATCGACCAAAATTTCATCAGGTACATCAAAGTTAACGACGTAATCACAGGCTTGGTCAACTTCTTGTAAAAGCACATCCAAAAACTTTGCCTGAGCAACAGTTCGTGGAAATCCATCTAAAATCCAACCGACTGTCGCGTCCTGATAACTAAGGCGATCGCGCACTAATTCGATCATCAAGTGATCGGGTACCAACTCTCCTTTATCCATGTAAGCTTGAGCCTTTTGCCCTAACTCAGTCCGTTGAGCTACTGCACTACGCAGAATCTCACCTGTAGAAATGTGGGGAATATTGCAATACTGAGCTAATACATGGGCTTGAGTACCCTTACCTGCTCCTGGGGGGCCCAGGAAAATTAATCGTGTCACTATTGTTTCACCATCCCTTCATAACGTTGAGAAATCACATAGGTTTGAATCTGCTTCGCAGTATCAATTGCTACTCCGACTAAGATTAGCAGTGATGTTGCTCCTAACCCCTGGAAAGTTGTAACCCGTGTGGCTCCCTCAACGGCTGTTGGAATGATGGCTACCAAACCCAAGAATATCGCTCCCAAGAAGGTGAGCCGATTCAATACGCGTTCGAGATACTCGCTCGTCGCTTTCCCTGGTCGAATACCTGGAATGCTTGCCCCCATTTTTTTGAGATTTTGAGACATATCCACTGGATTTACGACCAGCGAAGCATAGAAATAGCTAAAGAAAAGAATTAAAAGCAAGTAAACAATAACGTAGAGCCAGTTGCCAGGTTGCAGATACTGAATAACCTTGATGAGGAATTCGTTTTCAGGAATAAAGTTGACCAGAGTCAAAGGAAGAAACAGGACAGCAGAAGCAAAGATAATAGGCATTACTCCGCCCTGGTTTAGTCTAAGGGGCAGATAACTGCTTTTCTCCAAATAAAGACGGCGACCAACTTGACGGCGAGCAGAAATAATTGGGATTCTACGGGTTCCCTCCTGAACAAAAACAATCCCTACGATCATTGCCAGAAAGACAAGAATTAGGATGACAACCCCACCAACCAGGTTACGATCGCCATTGCTTTGAACTTGATCAATCGTTGCTCCGATAGAGCTAGGCAAGGTAGACACAATACTGACAAAAATCAACAAAGAGGCACCGTTGCCAATACCACGCTCAGTAATCAGTTCGCCGACCCACATCACAAACATAGAACCAGCGGTTAGTGCCAGTACTACTTTGGCAGTAAACAAAGCACCTGGATTCTCTGCATAATTATTCACTAGTAACCCAATTCCAATGCTTTGAATAACTGCCCATACCAAGGCAACGTAACGAGTGATTTGGGAAATTTTGCGCCGCCCAGCTTCCCCTTCATTTTTCTGCAAATCTTCCAAGCTTGGGATCGCGGCTGCCATTAGCTGCATGATGATAGAGGCATTAATGTAAGGCAAAATCCCAAGTGCGAAGATTCCTAAGGCAGAGATACCACCACCAGCGAGAATGTCTAAAAATCCGATCAGATTACTTAAACCACTATTTTGAATGGCGGCCTGGAATTCGGCACGATTGATTCCAGGCACGGGAATATAAATTCCCAAACGGATCAAAATCAACATTCCAACGGTGACCAGCAAGCGACCTCTAAGACCAGCAGCTTGAGCCATCTGCGTAAATGTTTCTTGAGCCGTTGGGGCTTTGTCTCGACTAACAACCATGAAGGGATACCTCTATGTGTAGTGGCAATCGCATAGAACTCTTTAGTGCAGATTTAGCATACTTCTTAGTGTAAAGTCCCTGCTTCACTAAGAACAATACAGACTAAGATTCACCTTCAAGCCAGTTCTAAACAATTTGGAATGATTTAAGCAGGGATTGCCACCTAGATTAATTAACTCAGTGTCTCGCAGCTACCGCCTGCTGCTTCGATCTTAGAACGGGCTGCTTCAGTAAAAGCAGCCGCTTGAACCCTGAGCGGAATTGAGAGTTCACCGTCCCCCAAAATCTTCAAAGGACCGTCATCAGTTGTGACAATTCCAACCTCAATCAGGGATGCCAAATTTACTTCAAAGTCGGCATCCAGAGACGCCAAATTACCAATATTTATAATGGTGTATTGCTGGCGATTGATGACCGTAAAGTGCTTTAGCTTAGGAATACGGCGATACAAAGGCATCTGCCCCCCCTCAAAGCCAGGACGAGTCGGACGACCCGATCGCGACTTCTGACCCCGCATACCGAAGCCACAACTTGCTCCCTGTCCAGCCGAGATTCCTCGACCCACTCGACGGCGGCGTCTCTGAGAGCCTTCTTTGGGTAAAGCGTCTTGTAATCTCATAACTCTGTCCTAAACATAAAGATTCTCAACTTGAACACCGCGCTCCTCAGCGACTTCTGAAAAAGTGCGGAGAGAAGCGAGTGCATTCGCAGCCGCTCTAGCATTATTGAGAGGGTTACTAGAACCAAGTTGTTTTGCCAGAATGTTGCGAACACCCGCTAATTCTAAGACAGTACGAACGGCTCCCCCGGCAATTACTCCAGTACCAGGAGCAGCTGGACGCATCATCACCTTCGCTCCGCCGCCTGCTCCATTCACAGGATGAGGAATAGAGTTAGATTTGGTCAGAGGAACATCGACTAAATGTTTTTTGCCATCCGCAACGCCCTTGCGAACTGCACCAATTACGTCACTCGCTTTACCTACACCCACACCGACTTGACCTCGCTCGTTGCCAACAACGACGATCGCCCTAAAACTTAATTTTTTACCACCCTTTACCACTTTGGTTACACGGCGGATTTGGACGACCCGTTCTTGCCAGTCACTTTCTTTTTCCTTCGTTTTTTTACCCTTGCTACGATTTGCCATCGTTAATGTACTCCCTTGTCTATCTGGCTTTAGAAGTCCAATCCGCTTTCTCTCGCGGCATCCGCTAGGGCTTTTACTCGTCCATGGTACAAATTTCCACCACGATCAAATACGACCTGCTTGATGCCTTGAGCAACAGCCCGCTCCGCAACTAGCTTACCCACCTTAGCAGAAGCATCACAATTAGCACCTGTTGCTAGCTCTGATTTCAAATCAGCCTCTAATGTAGAGGCTGCGGCTAATGTATGGTGGCAGGTATCGTCGATGACTTGAGCATAAATGTGTTGATTAGAACGAAAAACAGCTAAACGCGGACGTTCTGCTGTACCAAAGACCTTGCGACGAATTCGACCATGCCGACGACGGGTTGATTCTTTGCGACTCAGCTTCATCCCTACTTCTTCCCTGCCTTACCAGCCTTACGTCTAACAAACTCTCCTGCATATCGAATTCCCTTTCCCTTATAGGGTTCAGGAGGACGCACCGATCGAATTTTTGCGGAGATATTCCCAACCGCTTCTTTATCGATCCCTGTTACAATCACGTTGGTATTATTTTCCACTGCCAGTTGAATTCCCTCTGGTGGCTCAATCTGAACTTGATGGCTATAGCCAACGTTGAGTACAAGGTTGCGCCCCTGCACTTGGGCACGATAGCCAACTCCTTGAATCTCTAATCGTTTTTGAAAGCCGTTAGACACCCCTTCTACCATATTGGCAACGAGAGTGCGACAGAGCCCATGACGCTGACGTGCGGGACGAGAATCGTTACGACGATTTACCAGGATAGAACTATCCTCTTGAATGACTTCCACCTCAGATGGAAGAATACGAGATAGTTCGCCTTTCGGACCTTTGACGGCAACGTGCTGCCCTTCGATCGTGACAGTTACCTTTTGTGGGATAGGGATCGGACGCTTACCAATACGAGACATAGTTACTTCCTCCTGACAACGATCCTGTTGCCCTACCAGACATAACAGAGAACTTCGCCTCCCAGTCCTTGACGCCGTGCATCTCGATCAGTCATGACACCACTAGAAGTGGAAATGATGGCGATGCCTATACCGCCAAGAACTCTGGGCAGTTCTTTTCGGTTAGAGTAAACCCGCAATCCAGGCTTGCTGACTCGCCGCAGCGCCGTAATAATGGGACGACGAGTTCTACCCTTATATTTCAAAGTGACCACTAATATCCGCTTAGCGCCATCCTCCCGTTCAGCAAAGTCAATAATAAATCCTTCTTCTCGCAACACCCTAGCAATGTTGCGAGTCATCTTAGTAGATGGAACTTCTGTGATCTGGTGTCGCGCCAAGTTTGCGTTCCGAATGCGCGTCAGCATATCTGCAATAGTATCGTTAGCCGCCATAGTTTCCTCTTTGCGAAACTGCCTCAGTTATCCCGAAAGGGCATTCCTAGTTCTTTCAGTAAGGCGCGACCCTCTTCATCGGTGTTGGCAGTGGTAATAATTGAAATGTCCATGCCACGCATTTGATCGATTGAATCGTAGTCAATCTCCGGGAAAATGAGTTGCTCCCGGATGCCCAATGTGTAATTACCTCGACCATCAAAGCTTTTGGGGCTTATACCCCGGAAGTCACGGATTCGAGGCAACGCCAGGTTCATTAATCGATCTAGGAAAGCGTACATCCGCTCAGAGCGGAGCGTTACCATAATTCCAACAGGCATTCCTTGACGAATTTTGAAGCCCGCGATCGCCTTTTTCGCTCTCGTGACTACAGGTTTTTGACCCGTTATCGTAGCGATTTCAGCCAATGATGACTCCAGCGCCTTCGCATTCTGGGCTGCCTCCCCTAAGCCTCGGTTAACTGTGACCTTTACAAGCTTGGGAACCTGATGAATGTTCGTATATTGAAACTGCTCCATCAGCTTAGGGACTACCTTTTCCTGATATTGCTTCTTCAGTCTGTCCGTCATAACACTGTAATCCTTAGTACTCCCTGGTCTTGGTCAGGGTAGATCATTGGGTTTCAGTTTTAAGGTTTAACGTCCAACTGACCACTGGATCAAACCTCAAAACCTGAAACCCGTTAGTCAATGATTTCTCCGGTCTTCTTCAACATTCGCACCTTACGACCTTCAGAATTGATGGTGTAACAGATACGGCTTGCCACCTTTTGCTTAGTGGAATAAAGCATGACATTGGAACTGTGAATAGGAGCTTCAACAGCAGTAATTTGACCGGATTCACCCTCCTGTTGAGGTTTGATATGCTTCGTCTTGATGTTGACTCCTTTGACGATAACTTTGCTGGTTTCAGGAAAGACACGCAGGATTTCACCTACTTTGCCCTTCTCTTTCCCAGCAATCACTTGAATGGTATCGCCCTTCTTGACATGCATCTTGTAACGAACTTTCGTGTTTGTAGTCATCACAGCACCTCCGGAGCCAGAGATACAATTTTGGTAAAATTCTTATCCCGAAGTTCACGAGCAACTGGACCGAAAACTCGTGTCCCTCTGGGATTACCCTCCGCGTTGATGATGACTGCGGCGTTATCGTCAAATCGAATACTCATGCCGCTCTCACGTCGTAGCCCTTTCTTAGTGCGAACAACCACGGCTCGAACCACATCAGACTTTTTCACTGCCATATTGGGGATCGCATCCTTCACTACCGCAATGATCACATCTCCAACATTGGCGTAGCGACGATTGCCGCCCAGAACGCGAATGCACATCAACTTTCGAGCACCGCTATTATCAGCGACGTTGAGGTAAGTCTCTTGCTGAATCATGGCTCCTGCTCCTCTTCCTCTTCCTCGTCATCCTGCTCCAATTCTTCGTCGTCCGGTTCTAACTCTTCGTCGTCCGGTTCCAACGGGTCTTCTAGTTCTGTCTGTTCCAGAACCAGTTCTGAACTGACTGATTCTGGTTGCGTCTCAGGCTGTGGTTGTTCAACTGTAGGCGCGTCTTGAACTTTAGATGGCTTTTCAAGAATCGTGTGACCAAGAATGTCCACCACAATCCAACGCTTGGTGCGGCTGAGGGGTCGAGTCTCCTGAATACGAACACGATCGCCTACCTTACACTTGTTCCCCTCATCATGTACCTTATACCGCTTAGTGCGAACCACAATCTTGCGGTATTTGGGATGTGGAGCACGGTTTTCAACGGCTACCACGACAGTCTTTTCCATCTTGTCGCTGACGACTAAACCAACTCGCTCTTTAACTGCCATTGCCTTACTCCTCTGCTGCACTGTCATCTAAAGTATCCACTTCTGCCTCTGGAGCTTCTTGTGCAGCTAATAACTGACGTTCACGCTCGATCGTCATCAACTGGGCAAGACGATGGCGAAGATGCTTAAACTGGTGAGGCTTTTCCAGCCTACGAGTCGCTTTTTGAAAGCGCAACTGGAACAACTCCTTCTTGGTAGCAACAATTCGCTCCTCCAGTTCTTGATCGCTGAGATCTCTAACTTCCTCAATCTTAGGCAGAGGCATAAATTACAACTCCTCCGCTTGGCGCGTGATGAATTTTGTCTTAATGGGCAACTTATATTGAGCCAGACGCATAGCTTCACGAGCCGTTGCTTCCGGAACTCCAGCAATTTCAAACAGAATCCGTCCAGGTTTTACAACTGCTACCCAGAACTCTGGATTTCCTTTACCGGAACCCATACGAGTTTCAGCCGGACGCATTGTGACAGGCTTATCAGGAAAGATCCGAATCCAGATTTTGCCACCCCGTCGGATGTACCGGGTCATAGCACGACGGCTAGCTTCAATTTGGCGAGAGGTGATCCAGCATGGTTCCAAGGCTTGCAGAGCAAAATCTCCAAAGTTGATTTCATTGCCTGCAGTCGCCATCCCCTTCATGCGCCCACGCTGCTGTTTGCGAAATTTAGTTCTTCTAGGACTTAACATGGCTAGTACCTGGAATAGTTTTAAGCTTTAAGTTTTGAGTGATGAGTTAAAGAGTAAATTCAAAACTTAAAACTCAAAATTCAAAACTCTGTTTTGGTTTATCCTTCGTTAGAACGGTCTTCGTACTGTTGGCGACGACGCTGTTGGCGACGACGAGGCTGAGTATTTGCAGGCTGCTGCACTTCCTCTTGTCCTGGAATAATTTCACCCTTAAACACCCAAACTTTGATGCCCAAAATGCCATAGATGGTTTGAGCAGTGCGATAAGCAAAGTCAATGTCAGCCCGGAGAGTGTGGAGAGGAACTTTGCCTTCACGAGTGTACTCAGTTCGAGCAATTTCCGCTCCGTTGAGCCGTCCACTAACTTGAATCTTGATACCCTCGACTCCAGCGCGTTGCGCCCGTTGAATGGCTTGGCGAACAACACGACGGAAAGAAACCCGACGCTCTAACTGTTGGGCAACATATTCCGCAATTAGACCTGCATCTGCGTCAACACGGGCTACTTCAACAACATTAATGCGGATTTGGCGCTCACTGTCCCCCAACGCCCTTTGCAACCCAGTTCTCAACTCTTCGATGCCCTGTCCACCCCGACCTACCACCACGCCTGGACGCGCCGTATGAACTTCTAGATCAATTTGGTCAGCTTTGCGCTCGATACGAACTTGAGAAATCCCTGGACTCTCAAGACTCTTGAGCTTCATCGGGTTTTTCTCTACAAAATTGCGGATGGTGTAGTCTTCTTGTAGTAGCTTCGGATAGCGTCCAGAATCAGCAAACCATCGGGATTTGTGTTCCTGAGTAACGCCGAGTCGGAAGCCTACTGGATGAATTTTTTGTCCCACAATGCGTCCTCTGTCTCGTCCAAATAGTGTTTTTGAATACAGTTTCGTCTAGTCTTCATCGTCTATGCCTGGAGCAACGGCGATCGTAATGTGACAGGTTGGCTTACGAATCTGGTAAGCACGTCCCTGAGCCCGAGGACGATACCGTTTCAGAACAGGACCCTGATCTGCGAATGCAGTTGTGACCATCAGATCAGCAGGGGTGTAACCTTCGTTATGCTCAGCATTTGCCACCGCCGATCGCAATACCTTTAGCACAGGTTCACATGCTTTATAAGGCATGAATTCTAGAACAATGAGGGCTTCTCGATAAGAACGACCCCGAATCTGGTCTAGGACTCGACGCACCTTGTGAGGTGACATTCGGATATAACGAGCAACTGCTTTAACTTCTCCACTATTAAGAGCCATAACTATCTCCTCTAACATTTCGGATTTTAGATTTTGGATTTTGGGCTTCAGATTCTTAAGATGCCGATCGCATTGCTGTCAACTACGAAGATCACTCTAAAATCGCCAATCTAAAATCCAAAATCAGCTTTTAGCGACGAGCCTTCTTATCTGCCTTAGCATGACCCCGGAAGGTGCGGGTAGGAGCAAACTCACCCAATTTGTGACCCACCATCTGTTCAGTGACATAGACTGGAACGTGTTGACGACCGTTGTGAACAGCGATCGTATGTCCGATCATGTTAGGAAGGATGGTTGAAGCCCTAGACCAAGTCTTAATCACCTGCTTCTCGTTTTTGGCGTTAAGTACTTCAATTTTTTTGAGAAGGTGATCGGCAACAAATGGACCTTTTTTAAGAGAGCGTGACATGGCTTTAATTAACCTCTAGTCAACCTAAGTAGCTTTTGATTAAGACTCCCGTCCGCCTCTACCTCGTTTGGAGGTACGACGACGGCGACGCACAATCAGAGCATTACTCAATTTCTTCTTTTTGCGAGTCTTCATGCCTAAAGCAGGCTTACCCCACGGAGTCACGGGACCCGAACGACCAATCGGCGCACGTCCTTCACCCCCACCATGAGGGTGATCCACAGGGTTCATCACACTACCGCGCACTTCTGGTCTACGTCCCTTCCAACGTTTACGACCTGCCTTACCAAAGCTGGTATTACGGATGTCGGCATTACCAACCTGACCGATCGTGGCATAGCACTCACGGCGTATTAGCCGAACTTCAGTAGAAGGTAATCGCAGCGTCACGAAATTCCCTTCCTTCGCAACGACTTGAGCTGATGTGCCAGCCGCCCGAACGATCTGCCCGCCTTTACCCGGAACAAGCTCCACATTATGGACTGTTGTCCCAAGTGGCATATTGCTAAGTGGCAACGCATTACCAACCTCAAAAGGAGCATCTGGTCCAGAGATCACTGTTGCGCCGACTTGCAAATTAGCCGGATGGAGGATGTAACGCTTTTCACCGTCTTGATAGTGCAACAAAGCAATTCGAGCATTGCGGTTAGGATCGTATTCGATCGAAACTACCTTTGCTGGAACATTGGGCTTATTGCGACGAAAATCAATAATGCGGTAAAGCCGTTTGTGCCCACCGCCTCGATGACGACAAGTAACCACACCCCGATTATTTCGACCTTTGGGGCGATGAACAGAAACAGTCAACGACTTTTCTGGTTCACTACGAGTAACTTCTGCGAAATCCGAAACAGCGCGTTCACGGGTTCCAGGGGTGTAGGGTCGATAGTAACGAATGCCCATAACTCAATTTCAAGCTCCTAGACTTCGGGGAACAGAGTAATGGAATCCCCTGGTGCTAACGTAACAATAGCTCGTTTGTACTGGGGACGATAACCGATAAATTTGCCAACTCGACGCTGCTTGCGGGGTGGCTTAGTGGTGTTAACTCGAACAACCGTAACCTCAAACAGGTCTTCGATCGCCGCTTTAATCTCAGGCTTAGTTGCCCTAGGATCAACTTCAAAGGTGTACTTGTTATCTTCTAGCAACCGAGTTGCTTTCTCAGTCACAAGCGGACGACGGATAAGATCGGGAAGGCTGCGAGGGTCGAAGTTAGTCATCGCCGTATACCTCCTGAATTTTGCTGAGAGCGGATTGAGTTGCCACAATATGATCCGCATTCAGAATGTCAAAAACATTCAGGTTGCTAGCGGAAATTAGACGAAGACGCTCAACATTTCGAGCAGAGAGGTAAACATTGTCATCTCGATCGGAGACAATCAGTAGCACTTTAGAGCCAGGATCAATCCCCCAGCGAGACATTGCCTGAGTCAACTCTTTAGTCTTTGGGCGAGGAAGCTGGTCAGCAAAATCCTCGACGATCAGCAAATCATCCGCACGACTTTGAAACGCTGTCCGTAGTGCTAGGCGACGCTCCTTGCGGTTCATCTTAACGGAGTAATCTCTAGGCTTAGGACCGAAGATTACACCACCCCCACGCCAGAGTGGAGAACGGTTAGAACCTGCACGGGCACGCCCCGTCCCCTTCTGTCGCCAAGGTTTACGTCCACCTCCACTGACTTCAGCTCGAGTTTTAGTGGATGCTGTCCCTTGACGAGCATTATTCATTTGCCGCACAAGTGCCCGATGGACAATGTGAGCAGCATTTTCTTCCTTGGCAACCCGCAATTCTAAAGAAGCCTGTCCGACCTCTTCTCCTTGCCAGTTTTTTACCACACAGTCAACCATAAGCTTTCTCTCTATATCATTCGCGGCTGCTGAACCCCAGGTATCAGCACAGACTGCAAGCTTCAATCCTATTGAACGCCATATGCAACTTGCTTTATATCTCTTGTGGGATAGGCGTCTCGCCAGTCTAGATCGGGGTAGGCATCTTGTCTGCCCCACCGGAAATCAAGGCTTGTCGCCATAAAGTTGCACATCACGTTATTTACCAACTTGTTTAGCGGGCACAATATTTACTAATGCTCCTGGCTTGCCTGGTAAAGCACCTTTGATCAGGAGAAGGTTGCGTTCTGCATCCACTCTGACAACCGTCAGCTTGCGAACCGTGACGCGACTGTTACCCAACTGACCCGCCATCCGCTTACCGGGATAGACCCGTCCAGGTGTTGTTCCCGCACCAGTGGAACCAGGGAGACGGTGGTTCTTAGAACCGTGAGCCATTGGACCGCGCTTGAAATTATGGCGCTTTTGATAACCAGCAAAGCCACGACCAATGCTAGTCCCAATCACATCAACGATTTGACCTGCCTCAAAGATATCTGCTTTAAGTTGCTGACCCAATTCATATTGACTGGGATTGCCAAGGCGATATTCATGCAGATGACGAAGTGGAGGCGCACTCGATTTGGCGAGATGTCCAAGTTCTGGTCTATTTAACGCCTTCGCTGCAACTTCTCCAAAGCCAAGTTGGATGGCAGTATAGCCATCAGTTTCCTTGGTTTTGATTTGGGTAATGGTGCATGGACCCGCTTGAACGACTGTAACTGGGATTGCTATCCCCGTTTCGTCGAAGATTTGCGTCATACCGAGTTTTGTGCCAAGAATACCTACAGACACGGTGAGGATCTCCCTTGTTTTACACATTTCAATGGACGTGAAGAGACGATTATCTCGCCAATTCATTAGTTCCAATGAATTTCAGCAGAGGAGCTTAATAGTTCTTCCGAGCCACACGGCAGAAGAACTACACCAACCTCTGTAAACCTAAAAGAGCTTATGAAGCAGCGAAAAATGGCTTCAGTGCTTTAGCGCAGCCTATAGAGCCAGGACTTGAACAGAAATCCTGTGGAGTCCGTTCAGTATCCTTCAGGTTAAACCAGAAGATCCTCTTCAGTGAGAGCCTAGGTAAGGTTAATCTCGCGTAAACCTATCCTTGACTAACGGGGAGTAGAAGAGACAGAGATCACCTTAAAGTATGTCTATCTTTGGCCAGTTGACCATACTACTAAGCAGCAGGTCTACTTTTTTCTACCCTTACCGCAACCTCAGAGAATCCCGCTACCCTGATTTGGCAACAGCTACTTATTATAGCTAAATAAATTGAAGTTGTCTAGTAATTTTTTTAATTTTCTTCTGCATCCCCTAGAACTACTCTAGCCTTTTCTGAAATAGATGTCGCAGGGGAAGATTGATCTCCCCCTCACAGTTTCAACCGTTAGGCATCAAACACAACGGAGTGCCATGCTTTCTTCTGATCGCCTGTGATGTCAAACATAATGTGTTTAACGATCGTATATTCCTCTAGCGCATAGTACGACATATCTTTACCAATGCCACTCTGTTTGAAGCCGCCATGGGGCATTTCGCTGCAAATGGGCAGATGATCATTAACCCAAACTGTGCCACATTGCATCGCTGCTGAAACCCGCATCGCTCTCTGCACATTCGTCGTCCAGACGCTTCCCGCCAAGCCATAGGGGATATCGTTCGCTAGCTTGATCGCTTCTGCCTCATCCGAGAAACGGTTCACTACTATTACGGGACCGAAGATTTCCCCTTGAACACAATTTGCCGCTTGCGGAGCTTCGACCAAAATCGTCGGTGGATAGTAGTAGCCTTCTCCCTCCGGCAACATGCCGCCCGTAGCAACCTTTATCCCCTGTTGTTTCGCCTCTTCCACATAGCCACTTACCTTTAGGCGCTGTGTTTCGCTGACCAAAGGACCAATATCCGTGGTTTCATCAAAGGGATGTCCGACTTTTAACGTTTGGGTGAGTTCGGTAAAGCGGCTCAGGAACGAGTCGAAGACTTCATTGTGAACATAGATTCGAGTTGCGGCAGTGCAATCTTGTCCGGTGTTCATGTAGGATGCTGGAATTGCCCCCCGTGCGGCGGCTTCAATATCAGCATCTGCAAACACAACGAAGGGAGCCTTACCACCCAACTCTAACGTGACGCGCTTGACCATTGGGCTAGCCAGTTCTGCAATACGCCGTCCTGTGCGAGTGCTGCCTGTGAAGCTAATCATGCGAATATCAGGGTGAGTACAGATGGCTTCTCCGACTTCGGCTCCTCCAGTAACAACGTTGATCAATCCAGCCGGAAAACCTGATTCAAGGGCGATTTTTGCCAATTCGATCGTCGTTACAGGCGTGTTTGGGGCAGGCTTAATCACCACTGCATTTCCAGATGCCAACGCTGGACCCAATTTCCAGATTGCCATCATGAACGGATAATTCCACGGCGTAATTGCACCAATCACACCGATCGGTTCCCGGCGAATCATGCTCGTGTAGCCACCAACATAGTTTCCTGCCGCAGCGCCTTCTTGCCGACGCACAACTGAAGCGAAATAGCGGAGATTATCGATCGCAAAAGGAATGTCCCCACCGACCGTCAGTTTCAATGGCTTTCCAGCATTTTGACTCTCCAATCGCGCCAATTCTTCACTTTTCGCTTCCAGCGCATCGGCAAACTTGAGTAATGCGACGCTCCGCTCTCCGTAAGATAGGGCTGCCCATTTGACTTGAGCTTCTTTGGCAACAACAACGGCGCGATCGACTTCTTCTTTCGTCCCCAATGCCACCGTTGCAAAGAGCTTACTTGTTGCAGGTTCCAGCAGATCTTCGCTTCCACTGGATACGAGTTTGTCACCGATCACCATTGGGTAATGCGTTAATTTCTCCATATAACCCTCATTCAAAAACTGATGAATTTGTAAATCTACTGCTTACTCTGTCGTATCAAAATCAAACGTATGTCAGCTTAGGATAACTGGCATGGTTGTATCGTTTCGCTAAATACAAGTTTGCGATCGCTCCTATTGTGACGAATTGGCGATCGGTTAGTTTGCAGTTCGCAACAATTTTGGATTGGGAATCGGGAATTGGGAATTGGGAATTGGGAATTGGGAATCGATGATGCGTTATGCAACAATCTATTACCCACTACCCATTACCCATTACCTTTTTTGCTGGAGGGATCACAATACAATCATTCGCATTCCAGGAAATCGCTAATTCTTCAATTTCGTTGATACTTGCATTACCGAGTTGAGTGACTATAAGTTTACCGATCGTCATCTCAAATTGGAATTCTAACAGTTGACCAATGTAGGTGATATTTATTAGTCTACCAGTCACTTGATTGTCTAATTCAGAGTTCCCCAATTTGAGTTGTTCAGGGCGAATCATCAGTGTAACAGAGTCACCGATCGCAGGGATGTAACTAGGAGTAATGGCTTTCACTTTTGTGCCGTTTACATCGATCCAAGCGAACTCTGAATTGATGTCTAGAACACGACCTGTTAAGAAGTTAGCTTTTCCGATAAACTGAGCCACAAATGAAGAAGCCGGACGATCGTAAATTTCTTTGGGTGTTCCGATTTGCTCAACTTGACCCTTATGCATGACTGCAATGCGATCGCTCAGTGCCAATGCTTCTTCTTGATCATGCGTCACGTAAATAAACGTGAGATTGATTTGTTTTTGCAAGTTACGTAACTCTTGCCGCACTTCTTGGCGAATCTTAGCATCAAGTGCGGATAAGGGTTCATCTAACAAGAGAACTTTTGGGCGGCTAATCAACGCACGAGCCAATGCCACTCGCTGCTGTTGACCGCCAGATAACCGAGAAGGATGCCGATCGCCCAATTCTGCAATCTGGAACATTTTCAGAGCTTCTTCCACACGCGGCGCAATTTCGGCTTGAGAGAGTTTGGCGATCGTCAATGAGTACGCAATGTTTTGGGCAACGGTCATGTGTGGAAATAGCGCATAATTCTGAAACACCGTATGGACTTTGCGGCGATACGGCGGCAGTGTCGTCACATCCTCACCCCCAATGTATACTTGTCCATATTCTGGAATCTCAAAACCACCAATCAATCGTAGGGTTGTGGTTTTACCTGAACCACTCGATCCTAAAAGTGAATAAAACTCTCCCGATTGAACCTCGATCGTTACATCCTGCACGGCATAAAATTCACCCTTCGCAGTAGGATAAATTTTGTTAACAGATTCTAAGTAGACAATGCTGTCATCTTTCATAGTTTTCAAGTTTCAATCTTTGAGCTTCGCTAATTAGGAATCCTGGTTTATGAGGGATTGACTTAACACCACGATCGCCCCACTTACGACTAATATCAGCGTAGCGACTGCCGCAATTTCTGGAGTAATGTCTGTCCGTAATCTGCCCCAAATTTCTATTGGCAAGGTATTGTCTCGCCCAGTTAAGAAAATGGTGACAACTACTTCATCGAAAGATAAAGTGAATGCGAGTAGTGCGCCTGAAATTACAGCACTGCGAATGTAGGGAAAGATCACATCTCGAAAGACTTCTCCGGGTTTAGCCCCCAGATCGTAAGCCGCCTCTTCAAGACGGCGAGGGAATTGGGAGAGACGAGTCAAGATGGGTCCTAAAGCAACTGGAATGCCAAACATAGCGTGACCAATAATGATTGTCCAGAGGGATAATTCTAGTCCCAAATCTGAAAAATAAGCCAACATCGCAACACCTGTAACGATACCAGGTAGCAGAATCGGTAAGTTGAGAGCGATGCGAAAGGCATTTTTACCAAAGAATTGATAGCGGTAAATGGCAAAAGCTGCAAAGAGTCCTAGCATCGTTGCTAGGAGAGTTGCAGAAGCAGCTACTTTGAGGGAGTTGATTAATGAAAGACGAATGGATTGATCGCGGAAAGTTAAATCATACCAATCTAATGTGATGCCTTTGAAAGGCAGGGAGAGAATAGCAGAGTCGTTGAAACTCATGAGAATCAGGACGGCGATCGGCAGATACAAAAATCCATAAACTAAGGTTGTCCACGAGGCTAATAACCACGGTTTAGCTTGTTTTCTAGGGTGTAGCAAAGGATGCACCGGAGAATCTGCAAACTGATTAATCACGAACCTTGATCTCCATGTATGAAATCTGGGTCATTTGGTTGTTTACGAAATCCCAATCCAGCTAGTTTCATTTATAAACTATCCAATGCGCCTTGTTTAAGCGCGATCGCTAGCCCTGAGAATACAATCAGCATCACCACCAAAGCAAATGATGCGCCAAGCGGCCAGTTGTACGCTACACCGAATTGTGATGAAATCACATTACCTAACATGATTCCACTCGGACTACCGACTAAACTTGGTGTAATGAAATCACCCATTGTTAGAGAGAAAACATTAATTGAACCTGCCAGAATGCCAGGAATTACGAGTGGCAAAATAATCCGACGAAATGTAGTTAGTGGCGGAGCATTTAAATCAGCAGAGGCTTCTAGAAGAGTTTTAGGTAATCGTTCAAATGCTGTGATTACAGGCAGAATCATGAATGGCAACCAAATATGAACAAATGTCAGTGTGGTCGAGAATTGGTTGTAGAGAAATATCTGGCTTGGCTGTTGAAAAATGCCGATCGATATTAGTGCCGTATTTAGCACTCCGTTGTAGCCCAAAATAATTTTCCAGGCGAAAACTCTGACCAAATAGCTTGACCACAATGGCAGAATGACAAGAAGCGTTAGCAACGTGCGATAACGTCCACTGTAGCAACCAATGAAATAGCCGATCGGCAATGCAATCAAGATATCGATCGTTGTCACTGCCAATGCTGTCAACACTGTTCGGAGAATGACCGTTCGATAAGCAATATTGCTAACGATCATCTGAAAATTGGTCAAGCTGAATTCTTTGACAATATCAAATTCTTCTAATCGCCAGATGCTATAGAACCCATTTGAGATCTCAGGAAACGGCTGAAAGTCGCTTCAGCATTAGCCTGACGAAGCAAAGATCGATTTGGGTCTTGGCATGGGATAAGGTGCGCTCAAAGTTCTTCACCAAACTTTT
>JAAUSF010000263.1 GCA_012033255.1 Cyanobacteria bacterium RU_5_0 | reverse complement strand
GACTATCGGGATTGAGGGGGTGTGGGGCTCGCTAGCCAGGGGTTTCACCCCTGCAACCCCGTCCTGACCCAAGTGGCTGTTGTCAGCAGAGGCGTGAGAGTGTCGCGCCTTTGTTTCTTTGTGCTATCAATTCAGGTTCGATCGCCCGAATCTCGGTTTGCGCGATCGGATTTCTTGATTACGATTAGGTCGCTCAACGATACGATCGTTCAAAAGCCAGTAGCTCAATTACCCGACGAACGGTAAGACGAAGAGTGCGAATACATGGCTGTCCGTTCATGCGATTAGGGTTGCCGGTGATGCGATCGAGTTTCATAAGAGTAACCCTAGATCCTTGCATGGTTGTTTGGGGTTCACTTGCTGGTATCTCATTACTGAATATCGGTGCGGATGTCGCTTTGGGGTAAGAGCGGAAACACCTTGCGAACGAGTGCTTTTACGCCTGAATCTGTTTCTTCAACGTCTTTTTTCGCGGTCGATATAGCTGTTTCCCATGCTGACGCAAAGGCAGGCGACTGAAGGACTAAGATTCGGATGGCTTTATCCCAAATCTGTAAGGTTTTAAGTTCGGCTCGACCAGGTTTATTCGAGAGCGTAGCGACTGTAATGCGTAAGTTTTCATTTTCCTTTCTGAGCGTTGCAAGTTCTTTCTTCAGTTCTTCATAGCCTTTAGAGTTGATATCCATTTGGGTATGCAGATGTTTCTTTAACTCCTCAACCTCTCTCCGCAATGACGATCGCTTCCCCAAACTGTTAACCCAGACCAGCACAGTCAGGAGTAGCCCTAACCCAAGCCCAATTCCAAAAATCTCCGCTTCAAGATTCATTCCAACTCTCCCGATCGCAGTCTCACTGCATGATTTTAGCTGACTCCTACGACAACATGCTAAGTGCTGATTTACCTTCGTTAAAATCACAAGGCACACGAGCCAAGGGTTTGGCAGAAGAGGTAGATTGATGAGTCTAAGTTCTGATGTAACCCTGGTAGAAATTGACAAGGTTCTGACATTTCTGCCAATGCTTGAAAGACACGATACAACGCAATCTCACCTCATCATTTCGTAGGCGATCGCCACCGGCTCTTCCGGCCCGCCCCAAGACGCACACCACCAATCGACATAAACCTACTCAAACACAGGCGACCACAAATCAGACACAGCAACTTGCCATCCGGGCAGGAGATCGGGCACTGTCAACACATCACCATCATGCAAGACGATCGGTTCTTGCTCAAACCGGTAAATTTTGATAGTCCGATCCTCAGAATCCACCAAAATTCCCACTCTAGTTCCCAATGCCAGAAAGCTGAAAATCTTCGCTTCCAACCTCGGAATACTATCAGTCGGAGACTTCACCTCCACCATTAAATCAGGAGCCAACTGAGCAAACGATCGTGGACTCCGGCGTAGCCGTTCCGCCAACACAAACGATACATCTGGCGCACGAGTATCCGAATTCGGCAACACAAACCCTGCACTAGAACCCGTCACTCGCCCCAGCCGTCGCGCATCCACCCAATTAAACAGCTTGGCTGACACGCGGGTAGCCACCTCCTCCGACTCATATCCAGATGGACTCATCACAATAATCTCCCCACCCACCAACTCCATCCTCCAGTCAGGATGCTCAGACTGTAACTGCTGCAAATCCTCAATCTTCAACATCATCATCTCCACCGATCGCCATAGTGATATTGATTCAAAATCAGGATGCCTGATTATGCCTTACTTTTCCTCATTATGCCTCGGCAGGCTGCTTCTCCTTCTGCGACTCCAACCAACGAGTTCATTTTCGTGATAGGGCTTAGGAAACCCAGTGTTGCCTCCAAAAACACAATCCACCTTGAAGACAGGATCATTGGGTGTCTTTTCAACTTCAACCAATTCCCATCCATATTTGCGCGACATCTCCTCACACTTAGCTTCATCAGTCGCGGCGTGGCGGGATACATTTTCGTCCTCGTCATAATCTGGGTTTTAACGTCATCTAGCGATCCTCCTGTTGCAAATGAGGAGATGGAAGAGGCGCTGGCAGCCGATCGATCGCCTCCCCCAACGAAGCCATCCCACTCGGTTGCACCTACCCGGCTCCCCTGTGATCCGCACCCGTAATTCCCTGAACCCAGCGATTAAACCCCGTCGCCGCATCGGTGTAAAACTCAATTCCATCCTGTTCTGTTTTCAGCAAGGCGATCGAACTCATGACGGTTCCTCCTTCGCTTCAGATTCACTCGTAAGCTCGTAACCTCTCGCCTTCAAAGCTTCCTCAATCAGCAGAGCCGCCATCTGTGAGCGTGATCGCCTCTCATCACCTGCTGCCTTATCCAACGCCGCATTCACTTCATCAGTCACATAGACTGTCACTTGAGGCTTCTTCGTTGCCATTCCATCATTTGTTGCCATTGCCATTGATCCTACTCCTTTACAAATTGTTTCAATGCGTTTCCCCATAAAGTCATTTACTGTCCTTGATAGTAAGTAATAGTGCATTACTATAATTACAGAAATTCTAGAAATTGCAGGCCGTAGGTTGAGTTGGATCCCAACCTCATCACCGTCTGCTTCGATCCGACCTGCTCACCTCCAGAAAATGTTGCCATCCTCTATGAAGTAAATGGCGGACAAGTCGTGCGCCAAGACTATCGCATCGCCCCCCGCAGATAGCAGGAGCAGAGGATGAATACTATGAAGCTGAAATTGCCAACGATTTGCGAAACCTATCTACAGCAGATTTCAGACGAAGAGAGAACAGCGATTCTGACTCATGTTAAAAGCCCTGCTGTTGTAGTCGCAAGAATCAAGATGCTCATTCAAAAGGGCAAAATCAAGGTTGTCTAATTTCAAAACATTTACAATTCCCAGACCCGCGCCAAGTGGGTCTTTTTTTATGCAAAAAATCATTCATCGCAAAGATATAGCGATAGCCCTATTGGTTAGGACATTTTTGTGGGGCGGCTCCGCCGCCCCACAAAAATGTCCATGTCCTAACTTAGCTGACTACAGCTATACAAGGGCGATCGAGTAGCCCTTTCAGTTCTGCATGTTTGTTTGGGAAAAGGGGTAGTCGATCGGACGCATAGGTTGCTTCGCTCTGTGAGCGATCGGGCGTTCTGCCGTTCGAGGGAAGAAACGATCGACGGAATATCGATCAGCACCTCATAAAACGGCGATGGAAGCATCTGCGACAGAAATCGATCGAATCGATCCAAATAAAGGTTTCGACCTACGCTCCACACAGTGGGCAAGCATATCACACCAGTCGCTCACAGAATCGCCTATTCTTGACCGGACGTTTAACCATCCCCACAGCCGAAAGACTAATCTATCGTGAGGCAACCGGCACCGAGGAATTGAAGGAATGGAGCGAGAAGAATCAACGGATGCAGGAGATCGCTTACGGCGACCCATCCTCAAACGCTGAATCAATGGCATTCAGACGAGCAGCCACCCGATTCGGACTGGGCTTATATCTCTACGACAAAGCTTAGAACCTGTTTGAAAAGTTAAGCAGAGGAAGCAGGAGCTAAACGTCTGAGCAT
The DNA here is from genome assembly GCA_012033255.1 of Cyanobacteria bacterium RU_5_0. Classification (GTDB taxonomy): domain Bacteria; phylum Cyanobacteriota; class Cyanobacteriia; order Elainellales; family Elainellaceae; genus JAAUSF01. The sequence continues at coordinate 71 of JAAUSF010000263.1, read as the reverse complement.
CAGATGCACCATAGCAGCATAGATCATCGCTTCACTGCGAGTGGGCAAATACTCGTAGTCTTTACTCAAAC
>JAAUSF010000018.1 GCA_012033255.1 Cyanobacteria bacterium RU_5_0 | reverse complement strand
GCCATCCATGCTGATTTGTCCCCCAGCGGCATGGAGACAACCTGTAAAAGCATTAGAGGTAAACTGGCTGCCTTGGTCACTGTTGAAGATCTCTGGGGTGCCATAGTCGGATAATGCAGCTTGGAGTTGACCTGTTGGCTAAAAAATCCCGTTCCACCTTGAGTTGTCCAATTTGTCGCTAGAGTTCATCAATTTGCGCTTGCTGGTCGTTGTGAATGGGGGCAGCAGCATTGCCAGACTCAAAGACATCACTGGCTCCCTCCACCAATTGCCGTTTCCAGGTGTTGATCATCGTCGGATGAACCTCATACTGGCTTGCCAACTCGGCTACGGTTTTCTCGCCCCGAATCGCGGCAAGGGCAACTTTTGCTTTGAATTGAGCACTGTATTGTTTGCGTTTATTTGCCATGAACTACCTCTATCATGAGTAGGGGTTCAGAGCTTAACTACCTGTCCACTTTTCCGGTTCCACTTCACTGTGACCACCGTATGCCCTGGTAGCTCCCGCTTTAGCTTTTTGGGTAGGCATTCGTCAAGCAGCACAGACCTTGATTGTGCCTGGAGTATTGGTAAACAGGAAGTATGGATAAAGCCCTCCGCAATACGCTGCGAAATGTTGTGACTCAGTGCCGCAAGGAACTGGAGAAATCGGTTGCTGAAATGCTGGAGGGGCAGTTTGGCATTTACGCTTCGGGCAAGATTGATGATGCAACGGCGATGAGCCACCTGTCAGCAGAGGATCAGGAGTATCGATCGCAACTCTTAATCCATCTGGGGCACATCCAGGCGGGAGGCTTCAAAGCGAAGGATGCGGCAGAGCAATTGATTCGGGAGGTGGCGTTTACCCATCTCAATCGGTTTTGTGCCTACAAGATGATGGAGGTGCGAAAGCTGATTCGGGAATCGGTGAGTCGCGGCTATGAGTCGAACAATGTCAAGTTTTATCTGGCGGAGCATCCAGAGGATGAGCGGCTGTATAACTCTGGGCAGCAGGCTATTGCCTATCGCCATTTTTTGGAGTGGTTGGGCAGTACGCTGTCTGAAGAGATCGGAGTTCTGTTTTTCACCTCACGACCCGGCAAATCGACTGTTACCCCCTCAACGGGTATTGGATCAGGTGTTGGGGTTACTCAACAGTGAAGAACTGAAAGAGATTTGGGCGGAGGATGAGACGATCGGCTGGATTTATCAGTATTTCACGCCGAAGGAGTTGCGCGATCAGGCGCGGAAGGAAAGCCAGGCTCCCCGAAATTCCTATGAATTGGCATTTCGCAACCAGTTTTATACATCCAGCTATGTGGTGCAGTTTTTGACGGATAACACGCTGGGGCGAATCTGGTATGAAATGCGGCAGGGAGAAACTGCTCTGAAGGAGTTGTGCCAGTATATGGTGTGCCGTCCTAATGAGGTGTTTCTGGCAGAAGGGGAAACACCACCCGAAGAGATACAGGCGGATGCGTCTCTATCTCAGGAAGACCTGTTACAGCAACCGATCTACATTCCCTACCGGGCGCTGAAAGATCCGAGAGAGATTCGGGTGCTCGATCCGGCGTGTGGTTCAGGGCAGTGACTTGGGTGAGAGCTACGTTACCCAGTCCAATCACATTCAGAACGAGTTAGGCTTGACAACCACTCATTTTCAACTGGAGCAGATTCTTCAGGTTGAAACATTTGTCGCGATCGAAACAGCCCTTCAGCATTGCGTTGAGATCGCTCTTGTGACAAAGCCAACAACTGAGCTAGTCCAGATTGCCCAAGTCACCTGGATCAACCCTGGTGCTTGTTAATACCTACCATCGCCACATGGAGCGACGATGGCACGACTTTGACACCAACCTGCATGACTGCCGCGATAGTCTAGACCAACTTGTTACCAGTGCCAGAAGCCGTTACATGAAAGTGGGCGGAGACATGGCAGAGGCTTTTGTCCGCTCTTACCAACAAGCAAAGTTCCGTCTCCCCGGAGTACTGCTTCAGCGGGAAATATTTGAGCGACAAGTTAAACCAAACTTGGGCGATAAAAAAATAGCTTACATTTGGGTCGATACCCTGCGCTACGAAATGGCACGGGAACTCGTGCAAACGCCCAATCAATCGTTCGGGAAAAGGGATGTTTTACGTTGATTGACACAGTTAAAATTCGCTATCTTTCTGATGATGATAAGTACTGGGCAGAATTTGCTAACTTTGGGCATAAATATGTGCATGTCCCCGAACGTTACGTTCGGGAATACGATCGCTTACTTGTCAGCGGGATTTGGGCACAAGTAGAGCTTCGCCATGAGTTTGATGAAGAGGCTACTGGAAAAAAACGCAGCCCCTCTGCTCTCAAAAAGCAATCTGTTATTCCAGGCTTACTCGTTCTAGGTGACCTCAGCATTCAAGGAAATATTAAAGCCGTTCTCTCCTTGTCAGAACCTCTGCAACTAAGTATGGATAGTGGCGCACGGCGAGCACTGATTCCAATCGAAAATAAACGTCACTTCCTTGAAGTCTCCGCAGACATTATGGAACGAGTTGACCCTATTTTTTACAGTGATCCGATGACTACTGCATTAAAAGCATTAGGCATATAAAAAAAGCCACCTTACAAACAGGTGGCTCTAACTTTGAAACTGCAAATATTCCTTTACTGAACCAAGGTTTCAATCTCTTTAAGCAAGATTTCCAAACGATCGCGTTTCTCCTGATCCTCCCATGCAGATGTTTTCTTGAGCTGACGGCTTACAGCATTGAATCGCTTTAGGTAGTCGGAAGGCTGAGCATTAGCGTTTTGTGATTGTGAGAGTTGTTTGATGCGGTCACGAATATCTCTGATCGAAAGGTTTTGAGCGATCGCCTCTTGAAGCACTTCTTGACGCTGCTCTTCATCCTTAAGGCGTGAAATGGCTAGAGCCTTGGTATACTCAATCTTGCCCTGACGAATCGGCTCAAGAATATCAGGCGATAATCCTAAAAGTGGCAATTGGTTCAATACAAATGAGCGCCATTTGATATTGAGACCCTCAAGGAGTTTGATCGTAATATCACTTTCTGGTTGTCCTATAACGTTATAGGACGCACGACGAACATCGTTATCCATTTGTTTGAGTAGCGTGATCACTGCCTCAACTGGCTTCCCCAGTTCTGCTGCTAACAAAGCCAGTGCTCCTTCTACCTCCTCAACTGGATTGAGATCTTCATGGTGCTTGTTCTCAATAAGTTGAAGTTTAAGTAGCTTTTTCTCATCTGGCTTTTCAATAACCCTAACTGGAACCTTCTCGTGTCCAGCAATACCAGAAGCCCGATAGCGCCGCTCCCCAAAAACTAGTTGATAGTAACCAGGGCGATCAGGGATCTCATAAACTGCGAGATCCTCCAAAATGCCTTCTTCAACAATCGTTTGAGCCAAGCCATTAAGCTTCTCTGCGTCAAAATACTTGCGGACTTGATTTTCATCTCGCACAATTCGATCGCGAGGAATGAACTGGCGACCTTGTGATAGTGTCTCTTGGAGCTTTGTGCCATTGCGAGACTGCGGTTCCAGTTCTTCATCTTGAAGTGAGGTCAATAGCTTATTAAACTTTCCCATTCAAAATCTCCCGTCCAATTGCTACATAATCATTCCAGGCAAGCTTGGCACGGCGATCGCCAACATCACTGACTACCAAGCCTTCTAACGCTGCCTTCTGAAATGCCACCAGTTCACGAACTCTGCCCTTGAATAAAGGAAAGCCTGCGGCAGAAAGCATTTCCCTAGCATCATCCCCATCTTTCCGAGGCGGGGGCGGCACACGAGTTAGTAGGACTCGATACTGCCCAGACCCTAAAACCTTCATTAAATGAACGGTCTGCATCAATGCATCTAATGACAAAACATCGGGTGTAGAGGGAAGAATTAGAATATCGCATCCGTCTACCAAGTCTTTCAAATCTTCTTCGTCGGGGCGGGCTTGGGTGTCAATGACAATGTGCTTAAAGTTCCTGCCGTACTTTGCTGCTTGCTGCTCACTCACAACCTTGAATGGGAATCCATTTCCCCGCTTAGACCAACGAGTTGCAGAACGATTTGGATCACCATCCACTAGCAAGGTATCGCCATCTTTCTGCAAAAATGCAGCAACATGAACAGCCGTCGTAGTCTTGCCCACACCGCCCTTAAATGATGCGGTAGTAACGATCATGTTGTACCTTTCAAAGAACGTTTAATAACAATAATGTACTGGTTGAAACAGATCCAGTCCATAACGTTATTCCATTTTGTCAAAAAAGTTGTGATTTTTTCGTTTATTCTGGTGCGTTTTCACCAATGGATTGATAAAATGCCCGTTCTACCGCTGCACTGAGCGCTCGCTTGGCATATCGCTTGAAGCTGGCTTCTGATTTATGGCGGTATTCATCTGTTCTCGCGCTTGACTGCTCAACGGCACCGTGCCTGTACTATCGTCTTTCGCTTCCCGAATGGTTAGTCGCACGCCATCATAGTCTTCTACGTTCAAATTCACAACCTCTTCGGCTCGCAGCCCGTGACTGAGCACCGCGAACAGTGTCCGATCGCGCACCTCCATCTCCCCCCGTTCCTCCAATGCCAGATACAGAGCCGCGACTTCAATTTCTGATAAGTCTTTAGCTGGAGGCAAGGGTACCCGCTCCATCTCCACTGCTGTAGTGGGGTCATGGGCAATTTGCTCTGGGTAAGCCGATCGCAACCAATCAAAGAAACTCATCAGAGCAGTCAAGGCTCGGTTGACGGAGTTTTTGGATAGGTTCTGTCCTTGCAAGTAGGTTTTGAATTGGGCAATCTGGCGAGGGGTGAGATCTGACCACGCTCGATCAGTCCAGGAAAGGAACCGTTTCAATTCGCGTCGATAGGCTTTTTGAGTGTTGTCCGCCAGCGATCGCGCCTGAAAAAATTCTTCTACTCGCAGCCAGCGCAAATCGGTAGGTTCCCGGTAGCAAGGTGGAAGCGGAGAAGCAGGAGACATCAATCGAATCGGAGGTAGCCCGTCTGACTCACTAGATTTCATCAGGATTAACACCCATCGCCCGCAGCCGTTCCGCAAGTCGCTCCGCCCGCTGACGCTCCACCTCTCTTCCTTGGCGTTCAGCGTCTCTCCCTTCTGCACCTGTAGGGATGACTTGCCCATCGCGATTGCACCACCGGAGCCAGGTAGACGCTTGCTCCTCGAACTCTCCCTCCCACACCGTTAAGCCCAGCCCAACCGTTTGCAGCCAGAATGGTTCAGGCATCTCCACATACTGTCCTGCTGTGAGTGCCCAAATTTTTAGCAGTTTGCCATTCAGTTCGTCTTCTCGCTGAAGCTGCTGCAATGGATCGAACACCACATAGTAGGCAATGCCAATCCGGGCGTAGTCGTCTTTTTTCGAGTCCAACTCATTGCCTTTGCGGTTGGAAACAATCTCGATACACACTTCTGGAACCTTGCCGAGTTCCCAGACGAAATAGGAGCGGTTTTGCTTCTGGCTCCAGTCTGTGGGCATTTGCAGATTCAAGCTCAGAAAGGCATCGGGCACAAGGGGATCTTGCTTGAGGGAGTAGAACAATCCGATATTCGAGTCAGCAATAAAGGGAACCCCTGGTGACCATGAAGCGTAGAGTGGCTCAACTAACAGACGTTGTTGTTTAGCACTTTGAAAGTTGTCCACCGGGGTATCATCCTCAGTGACGATGTGGCTGATATCAGGAGCAACGATTTCTTCTAGAAGTTGTGGAGTCATAGCTGGCAACCAGGATCCCATAGCTCATTATGGCATACGACCACGATTCTTCCCTTTAAGGAGTTGGAGCCTCCAGCGATTCCAAATTCCAAATTTGATGCTTCTGAAAGCCTTACACCAAGAGGAATTAACAATTTTTGATAATCCGGGTGATCGCTGGAATGGCGTAGAATCGTTCTGAATTTACAATTGCTGTGGAGCCTCACTTTTGCATTGAGTAATCGCCGACTTTCGCCAATTGTGAACCCAAAAATGGCTCACCTTATACTTTATAAATCGCAAATTCAGTCCATTTCAAGTAAAACATTATTCGGATGCAGTTGAACGGCGAAAGCCCGATCGCCATCTGGAGCGATGGGTGTCAAACTAGGAGAGACTATTGCTTTTCTGTGGAGGTTTCGATGCCCCTCACTGTCAAAGACTTGGAGAGCATACAAACCAAACTCGGAAATGACTACCGAGTCGAATTGGTGGATGGAAAGATCACCGTGATGAGTCCATCAGGATATGAATCTGACGAAGTTGCGTTTCGGTTTGGTCGTCGTCTGGCAGACTGGGTTGAACCCAATCGCATCGGACGGATAACGGGATCTAGCGCCGGATTCACGTTGCCTGACTCAAATACCCGTGCGCCTGATGTCTCCTTCGTTCGGGCAGAGCGGTTGCGTCGCGCTCCCCGTAGCTTTGCTCAATTGGCACCCGATTTAATGGTTGAAGTCAAATCTCCTAGTGACTCAGTGGATGACCTGGAGAAAAAGATTGCTAATTTCTTGCAGCAAGGAACACAAGTTGGCCTTCTCATTAATCCTGAAGATTGCACAGTTAAAGTTTGCCGATCTGAAGAAGCGGTTGTCACATTGCAAAATGGCGATGTGCTGACAATACCAGATTTACTGCCAGGGTGGTCAGTTGCCGTGTCCGAGCTATGGTCGCCCGTGTTTGACGAAGAATAAGAACCTCCGAATGGCTGCAATTTGGGGCGGGAAAGCGATCAATTGGTTCGGCGCATGGACTATGAGCGTGATCGCCGACTTTCTGAGTTTTGCTTCTGTTCCCGCCTTGCCGTTGATATTTCTCTATGTTGACGGAGTGTCGCCAGCCTTCAGCGTTCTGCTGGTATTGTTAGGCGCTTTGTTTGACCCAACCGTGATCGCCGCCCGACAAACGCTCGTGCCAGGTGTGGCAATTGTGGCAACTGTGGCAACATTGTCGGGCTTTCCAGCAGACCTAAACTTTATCCAAACATCAAACCTATCTGTTAAACCTTGAAAGCCCAACTAGCAAAGCGATCGGGGCTGCAAGTAGTAGCCACATCATATTTTGTAAACCAATTTGTTGAGCCGCCATCCCCAATACCAATGGGGCTAAACCACCCACCAAACCAAACACATTGCTGAGTGTCATGACCGTCCCACTTTGTCCTGGCATGGCAGTGTACAGTTGCCCCTGAAGAATCGAGTACCAACCTGCATTCAACAAACCCAGACACGCCAGAATCACCAACTTGAACGAGAGATAAGGCGCAACCAGAAAAGCAGGATAAAGACCTAACACCAGGAGGGCGCTCACCCTTAAGTAACTTAATCCCCGTATCCGTTCGAGTAAAGGAATCAGGAGGAAATCTCCCAGCAAGCCAAACCCTAACCAGATCATGATAGCCAGACTAGCCTGTGCGTTGTTTGCACCCACTACATCGACAAAATACAGCGCTACAAAGCCGCGCAGTACATCCAACATCAGATCCGAAAATTGCAATAACGTGAGCCAACGCAAGACAGCCAATCGTTTTAAGGCGGCGATCGCATTGCCAAGACCCACCTTAAAACTTAGTACAGGTATATCCGCTGGGGAAGATGGCGTTGCGATTGGATACTTCCACAGCAGCGCCAGCAACAGTCCTGTCAGCAGTGCCAGAATGAGAAACGCACCTCGCCAACTTTGATGCAAGGCGATCGTCCCTGCCAGAATCAACGGGCCAATCACATTGCCCAACGAACCCGCCAACGCCCAGCGCGCCATGTTTTGCTCGTGGCGGGTCGGGTCGATGTCCATCAGGGTGGCTTGGGACAAACTGACAAAGCTACCGGATGCTGGATAAAGCAGCACAAACCCGGTTAGAAACCATGCAAAGTCATGGCTGGTGGCAATCAGTAGGAGGGCGATCGCAAACCCAACCCCTCCGCCCAAAATCAACTGCCGTCGCTGACCAACATCGCCCCAAATACCCAGAATTGGCTCAATCAGGCTCGCGATTGTATTGGGAATGGTCAACACCATGCCCACTTGTACATAGGAGAGGTGTAAGTCATTGCGAATTAAGGGCCAAGCCGCGCCGCGCACCCCATCTACCAACTCGTCTAATAGTTCAATCATCAGGAAGATGATGATCAATTTCATCACCGTCCTGAAATTGGATTTACCCTTCAATGGCATTGTGGAATTCTCCCGTCCTCAAATTTGATCACCAACGCAAACTCGTGACTGCGCTGGCTCTAGGAGGGGGAATCCACGAACAAAACCTCTGCCTTACAGATAAGGCAAATAGTTGGTGCGATCGGGTTTTAGAAACTTACCAGGGAGGAAACATCATAGAAGTTGAGGGAACGAGGGCATACGAAGACCTGTAGTATATTGTAGTATGTAAAACGCTTTTTGTGCTTCAATCGATCGCCCTCACTCGTTTTTTACCCATGAATACCAAAGAGCTAATCATTCACGAACTCAATCAACTCCCAGAAGCTTTATTGCCAAAGGTGCTTGAATCCATTCGTCAACTTAAGGATTCTGAGCAAAAAACCGCTAAAGAGGAAGTTTGGCAAGCTTATCTGGAATCAGAACAAGAAAACGAGGAGGTATACCGGCGGCTTGCAAACTCCTAAATTTCTTGAACTAGAAGATGTGCTGCGGATTCACGAGCGTGATATCACCCGCGCAGTGCCGATGCTCAAGGTTAAATCGGCCAGTTTCCGAAATCGTCATACTACACTTGTAGTATATTGAATTGCTCGTTCGGAGTCCTGCATCATGACTGCCGTTCAATTGGCTCACCTCTACAAAACCTTCACGTTCAATCGTGGCTGGGGCAGACAACGCAAACAGACCGAGGTAACTGCGGTCGATCACATTAGCCTCAACGTTCCAGAGGGACAGGCGATCGCCTTCATTGGTCCGAATGGGGCAGGAAAATCCACCACGATCAAAATGCTCACCGGAATTCTGCATCCTACCGCTGGCACTGCAACGGTTTTGGGTCAGGTGCCGTGGCGCGATCGCCGTACTCTATCCCGTCAAATTGGCGTGGTGTTTGGGCAGCGATCGCAACTCTGGTATCACCTGCCACCCCGCGACACGCTGGAACTCCTGGCTCGAATTTATGACCTCGATCCACAGGATTACCGCAAGCGTCGAGAGGTGCTGGTGGAGCGGTTTGGCTTGAGCGAATTTTGGTCTACCCCCGTGCGAAAGCTGTCGTTGGGGCAACGGATGCGGGCAGAAGTGGCCGCAAGTTTGCTGCATTCGCCTCAGGTCGTGTTTCTCGACGAACCAACGATCGGCCTCGATGTGTTGGCGCGGCAGGAATTACGGGATTTAATTTGTGAATGGAATCGGCAGGAAGGTGTAACCGTGTTTCTCACCAGCCACGACACGGGTGATATTGAACGAGTGGCGCAACGGGTGGTGGTGATCAATCATGGGCGGATTGTATTAGATGCGCCTGTGTCGCAACTGCGGCAGCAGTATCTCAGCGAGAAAATTCTTAGCGTTCAGTTTCACACAACGATTCTGCCGTTTCCCATATTGTCCGGTGTGCGGCAGTTAGAAGCCACAGACTATACGCTCAAACTGGAGATTGATACTCGTTTGATGCCGATTGAACAAGTGATCACTCAAGTGTTGCAAGCCGGATCGGTGGCAGATATGGCGATCGAAGATCCGCCGCTGGATGCGGTGATTGCTCACATCTACACTCAGCCTGCGGAGGAGAGGTCGCCATGAGCTTGTTGCACAAATATGGGCTGCACAAATACGGTTGGATTGCCTGGACATCAGCGCGATCGCACGTCGCTTATTTGGGTGAAGTCATTGCCCGGACGTTGTTTTTGATAGTGATCCTCTACATCTTTTTGCAGCTTTGGCGCGTCACCTATTCGGAAACGCAGGCACAGCAGTTAGGCGGCTTCACCCTGGCGCAAATGCTCTGGTATTTGTGCATCACCGAGTCGATGGCGATTTCGGCACCACGAGTGGCACAGGAGGTTGATCAGGACGTGCGAACGGGTGCTCTGGCAGTGCAACTGATTCGTCCCATGTCTTATCCCTTGTATCGGCTGTGGTCATCGCTGGGGGAACGCTGCGTTCGCTTTAGTTTAAATTTTGCAGTGAGTGCAGTCTTAGCATTTCTATTTGTGGGTGCAATTCCGATCAGTTTGACAGGGCTTTTCCTGTTTCTAATTGTGTTACCGATCGCCTTCATTTTAGATTTCTTGATGATGTTCCTGATTGGCTTGGGCGCATTCTGGTTGGAAGATACCACTGGATTGGTGTTGATTTATTCGCGTCTGTTATGGCTGTTGGGAGGATTGCTGATTCCGTTGGAACTGTTTCCAGAATCCTGGCAGCCGATCCTGCGGAACCTGCCCTTTGCCACGATTATCTATGCTCCAGCCCGGCTATTTGTTCATCCCACCTGGAATGATGCGATCGCCATCCTGCTGCGTCAAGGAGTGACCTTATTGATTCTGGCGATCGGGGTGCAGTGGGTGTACCGCATCGCTGTTCAACGCATTCATGCCAATGGAGGTTAAACCAATGGAGGTTAAACCAATGGTGATTAAAGCGATGTCGCGTCTACTGAATTATTTGGGGTTGGCAACCGCCTACATCCGTCTCAATTGGCATGCTCACCTGGAGTATCGGGGTGCATTTCTCTCACAATTGATCGCCATGCTGCTGAACAACTTGATGTGGGTGGCATTTTGGGTACTGTTCTTCACCCGCTTTCCTGTGCTGCGCGGCTGGACGGTGCAGGATGTGGTGACACTGTGGGCGATCGCGGCGGCGGGATTTGGACTGGCTCACGCCATTTATGGCAATGCCCTGCAACTGGCAACATTAATTACCCAGGGACAATTGGATGTGTGGATGCTGTATCCACGGGTTTTACTACCTCACTTGTTGTTAGGACGCATGAACGCAACATCTTGGGGTGATCTGCTGTTTGGGTATGGCGTGTATCTGGGGTTTGTGCATCCTGATCTGGTTCATTTTGTCTGGTTTGTCGGCTTGACGACGGCGATTGCTGCCCTGTTTGTGGGGTTTAGTGTCCTCACAGGCAGTCTCAGCTTTTACCTGGGCAATGCCTCAGCTTTAAGTGAACAATGGCGGTTTGCCATGCTCTCATTCAGCACCTATCCTGGAACCTTGTTTGAGGGCGGAATCAAACTGTTGCTGTATACGCTGATTCCAGCCGGATTTGTCGCTTATTTACCGATCGAAGCCTTGCGATCGCTCTCCTGGATTCATGCCGTTTGGACGATCGTGGGATCGATCGCCGTTCTGGGTGTGGGCATTGGAGTGTTTTATCATGGATTGCGCCGCTATGAGTCGGGTAATCTGATGGAGATGCGGGGTTGAAAAATGACTTGGTTGCAAATACAGCATCTAGAGACAATCGCTCACTCGCTATGATTCGGTTTAAAGCCTACAAAGTCATTAATCCTGTACAGAAAACCTGGAAACTCCTGGAGCGGTTTACTTCTGGATTCATATATTGAGAAATTTCACGAGCTGCCTTGACTTTATCCAGCCCCCCTAAATGATGTCCAGCACGTTGTAAAACTCGTTCTAATGCTTCCCAAGTGCCACCTGCGATCGCATCAGGATCTCGGTATTGCGATTTTTGAGCCAGGGTGGCACTTATGCCCGGATACGCTGTTCTCAAAGCTTCAACATCTCCGAAAAACCAAGCCTCCAGTTCCTCAATCATGATGCGATTGAGGATTTGAAAAGGTTGACCACTGCTTCTCGTCGTTTTAGTGATGAAACCTGACTGGAGTGCTATCATCTCCAGCTTATTTTTCAGATCTGTACAGTTATCATTATCGCAGTCCAGTAAAATCACAATCTTCCAGTCATCAGGAATCCACTTACGGTAGCCCTGCAAACGGTTAGGTAAATTTGAAAACAAGTCTTGCTTGCCTCTGAAGGAACGGATTTCGTATTCAGTGCCTGACAGTAATACTTTGGGCAGCAGTTGTAAGAGTGCCTCGTGGGTTGAGAGGTCTTCCACCAGAAATTCGATATGCACGTTCTCTGCCCTCTACACAGTGCGCCGAGTGACTCCACCCGCGTTTGTCAGGGGATCGCCCACATCAAAGAAGTTTTCTGTCCAAAGGTGCCCCAACGTTGCACCAGTCTCGATAAATTCTTTGATTCCTGGCATATCTGCTGTGCGTTTTGCTTTGGTGTAACCCTCCTCGTCCCGATAGAGCACCCAAACTTCTTCAGGCTTAAGTGCATCGACAAAGAAAGGAGAGTGAGTCGTTACCATCAGTTGACTGGTAGCGGTTGCTTCTCGGCACTCTCCTGCAAGTTCCGGCAAAAGGCGGGGGTGAAGCTGGTTTTCAGGTTCTTCGATGCCAATCAGTTGGGGGGGATCGGGATCATAAAGAACGGTCAAGTAAGCGAGCATTTTAAGAGTGCCATCAGAAGCAAATTTTGCTTGAATGGGTCGTTCAAACGGAGCATCTTTGATTTGTAGCAATAAGCGACCATCTGGCATCATTTCTGCATCAATTCGCTCCAATCGAGGAATTCGGTGGGACAGTGTAGTCAGAATTTTATCGAGGCGCTCTGGATATTGCTCTTTCAGGTATTGGATCACGTTAGGCAGGTTATCGCCTGTTGCTGAAAGGCGCTCCTGGGGACCAGCCTCGGGTGTGCCACGAGTGTTATCTGCGGTGAGATAGGAAAGATACCACCCTGTAATGAACTGCCGGAGGGCACTGACGCGGGGATGTTTGGCAAACTGACCAAGTGTGTTTACAGCAAGAACATCTGAGGAATTCAGTTGTTCAGAAATACGGGTGTCTTGCTCATCAGGTTTATCACCTGAAATCACTTGTCCAGAGCCTTCGCGAAAATCCAGGAACTTAAAAGGTTGTCCTTTTTGTCCTCTGCGCCACTGGAGCCATTCTTCAATAATGTAGGGTCCTTTAAGATTTTCTGAGATTGCCAGATGGTACGTGATAATCGGGGAATCTCGCTTTTCCCGATATTTCAATTCGATGACGATCGGTTCTTCAACACCACGGGTTCGGAGTTCCCTGAAGCGTCCACGTTTATCCCAGGCACGACGCAGCCCCGATTGGAAACATTCAGAGAGGAAGGCGAACACATCAAAGATAGTGGATTTGCCACTGCCATTAGGACCCAGGAAAACTGTCAGTGGGGTAATGCCCTTAAGTTCCAGGTTTTTCAAAGCGCGGTAGTTTTGAACACGCAGATATTCAATTCGAGGAACAGAGTGTCTGGGCATGGGGCTAATCTTGAGCTACATAGTAGGTCAAACACTTTATGATAATTTACACACGTTGTTTAGACATGTTATTTGTAGCCCCTAGTATAGAACCTGGCTCACCCATTGTAATTGGCGACCACTTTAGTGACGCTGCCCGTTGTGCTAATTTCCATAAATTCGCCGGTCTTTGTGCCTTTTTGATTGATGTAGTAGAGCACAACGCTGGAGAGTCCCCACATCACATCAAGTAGCTCAAACTTGAGGTCAGGATAAACCTCAAGTCCCTTTTGAAATAGCTTCGGAGTGCTGCTTTGCCTGTAACTGTGCCAGAGAGGTCGTTGAGCAGTTTGGCTGCAACAGGCGATACCAGAATCACATCTTCTGCGTAGTGGGACATAATTTTATCGAGGTCATGCGTATTCCAGGCTTCAATCCAATCCTGGGCAAACTCATGGGCTTGATCTTCAGTAATCATCTTTGCTTCTCCCGGTAAATCACACAAACGATCGCTATCTTGATGTTTAACTCATCGTATTTTGAATAAATGCTACCGTTTGTGCAATCACACCAGGATCGTGCAAAATTTGTTCATGTCCCAGCCCTGAGGTGAGAACGGTGCGATTCAGCGGCGACGAGTAAACTAGAACGATAGACGAAAAGACTCTAACCGTCCGCTGCAATCGAATTGTTCTACCGCTGGCACTCAACGATTGAACTTACAAATCATATTGAAAGAGATTCCACTAGTTCGATTAATGACTTCACTTCCCTCCACTTTTACAAATCCTGCTCGTTGATATAGCGCAACTACTGGATTGTTAGAACGAACATTGAGCGATACAGCAGCATAGTCTATCTGAGCGGATTTGAGAACCTGCATCAGTAAAGCAGTCCCAATCCCTTTGCCGCGATACTCAGGAATCACCGCCATTGCAAGTTCAGGAATGGAGTCCTCAACATAGCCAAATCCCTTGTCAGTATTCAACCACAATCGCAACCACGCTGCACCAATCGACTGTTTCTCGGTGCAAGCAACAAACCCCATATCTCCGGTTCGTCCCCAATCAGCAGCATAATGGGTTAAACAATCCTGTGCTTGAACGGCTTGAAGCGAGGGTTCCTGTGCTGCATACATCAACATCTCCCACACAATGGGTTCATCTTGATCTGTTAAAGCTCGCACTTCGTAATTCATGCTAGACCATTGTTATGCCGCGCAATACTCGTGCAGCCATTACTGCTCAATCAGTGCATCAGGGAGACGGCTCCACTCATTCCAAGACCCATCATAATTTCGCACATTCGGATAACCTATTAAATACTTTAAAACAAACCAGGTATAGGCAGATCGCCCACCAATAGCACAGTACGGAAAGACTGCTTTGTCAGCCGTAACACCTCGGCTGCTGTAAAGAGCGTGTAACTCGTCTGCTGACTTAAATGTTCCATCTTCATTCAGCGTAAGCGTATGCTCAAGATGCACAGCACCCGGAATATGTCCCCCACGCTCTGATCCTTCTGGTGGCTTCATCATAAATACTTCGCCACGGTACTCTTGAGGAGTACGGACATCTAGCAACACGCAATCCGATCGCCCTAGAGATGCCTGAACCTCTGCCTGTAGAATCCGGAAGCTAGCATCAGGGGATTTCGCCTGGTACTGAGTGGGTGCGAAGCTTGATAACTCTGACTTGAGTGGACGATCTTCCGCCACCCATTTCTGATGCCCACCGTTGAGAACATATACGTTGTCATGTCCAAAGAGTTTCAGCAGCCAGAAGATCCAAGCTCCAGTGCCAGGGTAACTGCCATAGGCAATTACAGTCGTTTCCTGAGAAATCCCTGATCGTGACAGCAGTTTTTCGATCGCAGTTGGCTCTAAATTCATACTGAGGTCGGGCATGAGCAAATCCGTAAAGATATTCCAGAAAATTGCACCGGGAATATGAGCATTTTGGTAGGGGGCTGGACTCATATCAACTTCAACCACACGCAACATCGGATCTTCGAGGTGATCTATCAACCATTGCGTATCGATCAAAACTTCAGGGTGAGCATATTTGAACATCAGTTTTCTCCTGTTATTAGCACTAAGGCTAAGATTAAGAGAGGCAGGTTACTTCGCCCAGTCCTCGATCGAGTACACTTTTTGCCATCGCAAACATGACCAGTTCTTTGCAATCGTTATTTGAGGCTATCAACCAGGTCAAGGACGAACAAGACCTGCAATCGCGCATCGTACCGAAAATTGGTGAGTATTTTGCAGCAAAGCGATGGGGTATTTTCTTCTTCGATCAGTTACCTTTAGTCGATCGCAATCTTCAGAAAACACTGCAAATTGCACTATCAATCGAACATAACCCGGTGGTGCGTTATCTTGTAGAGCGTCATGCCCCTGTTCACGAAGCGTTGGTAGCAACACCCAAGGTTTGGGCAATGATTTGTCCTCGACCGGATCATTGGCATGTAATGGCAGGACCAATAGTAGGAAGTGGTCAATTGATCGGGGTCGTGGGTTGTACCCGCGATCAGTCGATGCCTGCCTTCGATACACAGGATTTAGGCGATTTGAGTGCGGTCTGTTTACACCTGTCTGTTTGGGCTTCAACAGTGCGCTCTCAATACCAACCGTTCAAAACCAATCGCTTAACGCCTCGTGAATTGCAAATTGCCGAATTAGTTGCTTTGGGGCGAACCAACGCAGAAATTGGTGCTGAACTTTGGATTACTGAGAATTCTGTGAAGCAAGCTCTGAAGCGAATGTTTCGTAAGCTTGAGGTTTCGTCTCGTGCAGAGATGGTTGCCCAGCTTTCCGCTACAAAACCCCATTTGCCAAGCCTAGAACTGCCTTTATCCAGCTTAGTGCTAAACACCCACCAATAACTGATAGCCTTCCATCAGTGACATCCCAATGAGCGGTTCTGCATCAGCTTCGTCTACTGGAATGGTCGGTAAAGTATTATCCCAAACTACAACAGCTTCGTAAACATTAAAAACACACTCACTGCCATCTCCAAGAATCGCTCGTCCTCGCCTTTTCCACCTCAAGTTCAATTCAGCAATCAAGTCAGGAGGGAGTGAAAGCCAGCCATTGAATCCCGTATCTACGATCGCATCTTACGTAAAGACTTTGTTATCAGCGCGACGAATTGATAGTGGAATGATGGGTTCAAATTCCGCATTGACCACTCCGGTAATCATGCAGTTCTCCGGGTGTGTCCGCCAAAGCGACGAACGTAACGAGAGCCAATGCGAACAATCCAGATTTGAGCATCTGGGTGACGAGCTTCAAGGCGATCGCAAGCCGCGATTTCGCTCTTATCTACTTCAAAGTCTCCGGTTTCAATGTCGATCGCAACAATTTTGCCGTGGTTGCCTTCTTCGACTTGGCGACGCACCTGATTGTCATAAATCTCATCACCACGTCGAGCAAATTCTTCTTTGCTGTAGAGGGGCTGTCGGACGGTCATGGGGTTGACCTCGTTTCAACATTACCCATAAATCTTAACTTACAGCTTCCTGGTCATAAAAACACTGTTTGGGTTTTCCCTATGTGTAGAAAAAGGTGCACAGTTCTCAAAGCCGTATTTCGCGTATAAATTGCGCGCGCTCAGAAAGTCAAGTTGTTTGGTTCTGTCGCAAAATTTCTCTAAGCACTGTTTGTAGCGTTATATTATCCATACTTCAACCCTACTCGCAGCGTTCCTTCAGTTTTTTGCGACAGAACTTATCTTCCTATGCTTTATTTGATGTGAGTGCTGCCGCCATTTCAAGATGGCTGCCGACAGGATGACTCATCGGATAACGATCGATCACCTGGTCAATCAATCCATATTCCATCGCTTCATGAGCCGACAGGTAGAAGTCTCGCTCTGTATCTTGCTCGATTCGCTCCAGCGGTTGACCCGTGTAGCTTGCCATACTCTGATTGATCCGCTGCTTCAAGTAGAGAATTTCTTTGGCTTGAATCTCAATATCCACAGCCTGACCCTGTGCCCCACCAGAGGGCTGGTGGATCATAATTCGTGAGCTAGGCAAACTGCTGCGTTTTCCTTTTGTCCCGGCACCAAGCAAGAAAGCGCCCATACTTGCCGCCATGCCATAGCAAATTGTGCAAACATCCGGACGAATGTGATTCATCGTGTCATAAATTCCCAGTCCTGCCGTTACAGAACCACCCGGAGAATTGATGTACAGGTAAATATCTTTCTCTGGATCTTCTGCCTCCAGGAACAGCATCTGTGCCACAATCCGGTTTGCCATGTCAGACTCAACCATTTCTGCCAAGAAAATAATTCGCTCTCGCAGCAGGCGAGAATAAATGTCGAAGGCTCTCTCACCCCGACCCGATTGTTCAATCACGGTAGGAATCATGTGGGTTGTTTCTCCAAAGGTTTCGTGTATAGACGACCGTCCCTATCGTCAAGCAGCCAGGACTAGAGGTTTTCTTTCTAGCAGGCTCTTGAGACTAGACAAACTGGCACTCCATCCTTGGCTAATCGCCATGAAGCCCTTCGTGTCGAGATCGTCGTGGGTGAGCGTCAGCTTGACGGTGGAGCCGATCGGTTGCAAATCGAACACTACACGAGTCGGATGCGCTGCGTTTGAACCGGGTGATTGGAACGTGTATGAAAGCCGGTGAGGTGGATCAGATTCCAGCACTTCGCCTTCCCAATCAGAGTCACCGTCATCTTCAACAGGCTCTACAGGTGAACCGACCCGCCAATCAGACTGAATTCGCCTACCGCCCCAATACTGCTGGGTAAACGCTTCGCTCGTCAGCGCATCCCAAAGCTGTTCGGGTGTGGTGGCAATGTAGGTGACGTAGACGAATTGCGGTTTATCTTGCGGCTTACTCATTTGGTTCCTCCTTGGTAATCGCTTCAAGTCCCTTCTTTAAGTTGCTCAACGCTTCTAGTTGATGACGTTCATACTTGCTTAGCCAGCGATCGTAAATTTCGTGAATCGGCGCTGGATTCAGGTAGTGCAGTTTCTCGCGCCCGCGCCAGATGGTTACCACAAGATTTGCTGCCTCCAACAGCGCCAGGTGTTTGGTGACGGCTTGCCGCGACATGTCGAGGTGTTTGCACAGTTCACTTAACGTCTGTCCGTTATGGGTGTATAACTGGTCGAGCAACTTTCTCCGACTCGGATCTGCAAGAGCTTTGAACACTGCATCCATAATAGCTATTATGCAACTAATTAGTTGCATGTCAAGCCGTTGCAATTTTTTCACTATTCCCTTTGACTCTGACGTAGCGTGGGATTCTTACCATAGACTCGCAAGCAGAGGAGAGATAGTTTGGGCGATCGCTCAGTAGCCCGCTTGACAATCTGAGCGATCGCTCATAAGATCTGAGCATCCGTTCATTTCTGACTGGTCGCTTCAACTTGGAGGAAGTGATGAACGATTTGCAAGATAGGCAGAGCCATATTCCTGAGCAGAGTATCAACACCGATGTCATGACCGATGTCATGATTGTTGGGGCAGGTCCGACGGGGCTAGCGTTGGCTGGTCAGTTTGTCAGATATGGCATTGATTTTGTCATGATTGACAAGCGTGAAGGCGTTACCCCCTATTCCAAAGCACTCGGCATTCATGCCCGTACCTTAGAAATTTACGAGCAACTAGGTTTGGCGCAACAAGCAGTCGAACAAGGCGCGATCGCTGAAAAAGCGCGTCTGCTCAAAAGCGGCGAGGGGCGTGCCGAACTCGATTTGTCAAACCTTGGAGCAGGCTTGACTGCATATCCCTATGTGCTGTTCTTAGAGCAAAGCAAGAATGAGCAACTTCTGTACGACTATCTGAAACGGAACGGCAAGACCGTTCGCTGGCAAACTGAACTCACAAGCTTTTCGCAAACTGAGGAAAAAGTAACGGCGCAGGTAAAAACTGTTGACGGCACATCTCAAAGACTTGAGGCTAACTATCTGGTCGGATGCGACGGTCCAAAAAGTCCGGTTAGACACGCGCTAGGTCTGGAATTTGCAGGCAGCACCTTCGAGCGCGTGTTTTATGTCGCCGATGCACAGATTGATTGGCATTTACCCCACGATGCGGTTCAGGTTTGTCTATCGAAGGATTCGCTGCTGGTGTTCTTTCCGCTCAAAGGCGAAAACCGTTATCGGATTGTCGGCACGTTTCCCGAAGCATTCTCCAAGGACGAAGGCGACGTGTTATATGCAGAAATTGAACAGCGCATCCAGGAAGAAGTAGAACTTGAACTTGACGTTCACGATGTTGAGTGGTTCTCGACGTACAAAGTCCATTCCCGCCATGTTAGTAACTTCTCCGCTGGAAGGTGCTTTCTTGCGGGGGATGCTGCCCATGTTCATACCCCTGTCGGAGCGCAAGGGATGAACACGGGGATTCAGGACGGCTATAATCTCGCCTGGAAACTGGCGTTAGTTTTGAACGGCAAAGCGGACAAAACGATTCTGGAAACTTACAACCAAGAACGACTGGAAAACGCGAAGCATCTTTTGCAAACGACCGATCGCATGTTTGAGGTTGCCGCAAGCTCGGACTGGCTGCTTGCTTTTCTTCGCACGCATGTTTTACCGTTGATTGCACCCTATCTCTTCAGGCTCGATCCGGTTAAACATTTCCTGTTTCCGCTGATCTCGCAAATCGGTATTCACTATCGGTACAGTTTGCTCAGTCAACAGGCAGGCGATGAGCCGTTCAAAGTCAAAGCTGGAGATCGAATGCCCTACTTTCGAGTGGAGGGTGAGAGCATCTATGACAAACTGCATCAACCGAAATTTCATTGGCTGATTTTCTCGAACACACCGAGCGATTTTCATGCATTGAAAACGGAACTCGACAGCCTAGATCTCGACCTCGTTGATTTCAATTTCATTTCACTTGACTCACAAATTGTAGAAGCCTTTGGCGTGGACAACGCTTTTAATGTGTTCCTCAGACCAGACAACTACATCGCGTTCATTTCTACAGAAATCTCGCCGAACCGGGTAAAACTTTATCTCAAGAACCTTACCACATAATGAACGACTGACAAGATTAGGAGAATAAAAACTATGGACACATTCCTTCCTCCCATCGAAAAGCCCCAGGGTCTGATGATGACCCTGATCTATGCCATGACACGTCGGCAATTTGGCAAAGTGCTAACACCGCTAAAAGTGGCTTATGCACGAATGCCCCTCGGATTCGGTCGGTTCGCATCAAAAATTAGTCAGTTAGATCAAGAGCTACTGCTGCCCTTTGAAACGGTTGTGCTGATCCGAGAACAGGTGGCGCGGATCAACCACTGTCTTTTCTGTATCGATATTGCGCGATCGATTACGATCAAAGAATCGATGAATCAAGCCAAATTCGATGCACTGGAGCAATACTGCACGAGTCCTCTTTTTACCGATGCAGAACGCGCCGCATTGGACTACGTGACGGAACTGACAAAAGATAAAAAGGTTAATCCGAATACTTTTTCGCGGATGGCTGGTTACTATTCCGATCGGGCGATCTGCGAGATCGTCTGGCTTGTTGCCAGCGAACATTTTTACAACATGACTAATCTTGGTCTAAATATCCATTCAGATATGCTCTGCGACCTTAGCCGGAGGACGTTATGAACGATTTACAAGACAGGCAGAATCAGGTTCAAGCACAAATCTCAGGCATTGATCATCTCACCCTTCCCGTGCATGATCTCGACCTTGCCGAGCGCTTCTACACGCAAGTTCTGGGGGCTGAAGTGGTGTACCGCACAGATCGAGCACGCCCAATGCCGTTCATTGCCATCACCATTGGTAACAGTCCGTCAATCGATCTATTTCTGCAACCTTGGGGACAGCCTGCTATCAATCAGGTCAATCCCCATCTTGCTTTTGCGGTTCGCGGAGAAGACTTGCTGGATCTCAAGCAACGGCTGATTGCTCACCAGGTTCCCGTTGCAGGTCCCATTCGGTTTGGACCGCCCGGACATGGGTCGCTCTACTTCCACGACCCCTCTGGCAACCATCTGGAATTGTGCGCCAGAGATTTTACGGGCGAAGTAAATTTAGAACCCTATGACATGGAGAAGCTATCCTATCAATGGCAAGGTTGAGCGCTAAATGATGGCAACGACAAGGCAGCGGCTTTTGGATGCAGCAGAACGGGTGCTCCGCACGAAGGGATTAGCCGCAGCCTCAACCCGTGAAATTGCACGTGAGGCGGGTTGCGCGGATGGGACGCTCTACAATCACTTCCGCGATCGCGCCGATTTATTTGTAGCGATCTTCTTAGAAAAGCTGCTGCCTGATTATTGGGAGGTGCTCTCAAAATTGTCTTATCGCATTGGAGAGGGAACTGTGCAAGCTCACCTGGAGGAGCTAGCACAGATTGCGCTTGCCTTCTACTACAAGGCTGCCCCCATGAGAGCGGCTCTATTTGCGGAACCGGAACTCCTGCAACGATATCGGGAAGCACTCAAATCTCAGGCTCAGATCCGCCAGCAAGAGCGTCCTGCCCCGCTGCTGGCTGCCTACCTGCGGGCGGAACAGCGGCTCGGTCGTGTCGCTGTCCAGGCAAATCCGACGATCGCTGCCGAGGCATTGTTTGGAACCTGTGCGAGTTATGCTTTGAGACAGTGTTTTTTGGGTGAAAGTCCAACTTCCGAAGCCGATCGCCAGTTTGTGCTGGAATTGGTGCGATCGCTGATGGAGGGATTGTCACCCCGCGAGCCTTCGATATGAAGGAGGTCTGTGATGGAAAAGATTTCACTGCGACCAATGGGACTCTGGGAATCGTTAATGTTCTTCGGAATTCCAACGCTGCTTCTGTATGTTGCGACTCATATAGGTGTACCCACTCTCAGCCAAACGATTGGGCTGCCAGTGGTTGTTTCCTGGTTCATCTGTGGCGGAACACTCGTCTTTCTGCCGCTCTTTGTCGCTGCTTTTGTGTTCTATTGGCTTGAGGGCAACCCCTGGCAAGTTTCCGCGATTCTGGCTCGGTTTCGGCTGAGTCCGTTATCCTGGCATCCGTGGTTCAAAGAACCAAGAATACCTGGTCAGACATCATCATTCACACCTTAATCAATGGATCGGGTTTTCTGCTGGTGGCATTTGGAATCGTTGGATAATTAGTTCAAGTTTTGCTTGCTAGAAATTGTGCGATCGCAACCGAATCTGAGTAAAACATCTGGGATTCAACAATTTTGCTATCTCGCATTTTATAAACGCTAACGGTTGGCGAATCGAGTGTTCTGCCGCTACTTGCTTCCAGTCCTTTCAGCCGCCAAAGCACAATGACATACTCCCCAGAATCCAGAAAGACAGCATCCAGTTTCCGCTCGGCGGCTGAGGGTTTAAAGGGACTCCAAGTTTGGGCAGCGCCTTCAACATGCTGCTTCGCGCCTTCGAGACCGTGATAGGTGCCACCGTAGGGCAGGGATTCTGCATCGCGGATGACAATCTCAGGGTCATAAGTGGCAAGCACTCCAGCAACATCAAATTCTTCAACAGCCTCGAACAGACGGCGAGTATTCTCTAGATTTTCGTGTGACATAGTGATTCCTTCCCTTCATACAAAGTGTTGATAGCAGCGTTTTACAATTGTCGCGATGGTTTAAAGAAAGCTGCTCTCGTCCTTACCATTGAGTCGCGAGGGTTTGAAGACTTGCTTGAGCCGTTGAAATCGACTGCTCTCGGTCTTTTAAGACCAGATTGTTCACATTAATAAACTGAACATCCTTGATTCCAAACGATCCAAAAATGGTACGAAGATACGGTTCTTGGTGATCCTCACCAAAAGTAGAACCCGGAGAATAGTCACCACCACGGCTTGTAATAAACAGAGCCTTCTTGCCATGCACCAGCCCTTTGACCCCTGCTTCAGTGACCTCATAGGTACGTCCAATCCGAATCAAATGTTCGAGGTAGGCTTTCAGGGTTGCCGGAATCGTAAAGCCATACATCGGCACTCCGAAGACATAGCGATCGACCGACAAAAACTCTTCCAGCAATGGGTTAGACGCTTTTAACGCTTCAATCATCTCTGGTGTGTGAGTTTCGGGTGGCGAATGAATGGCGGCAATCCAGGTTTCATTAATGTAGGGAACTGGGAAATGCCCTAGATCTCGGTAGAGGACAGCAACTTCAGGGTGAAGTTTTTTCCAAGCCGTGATGAAATCTTGAGACAAAACTCGTGATATCGATCGTTCATTGCTGTAGCTCGCGTCAATGTGAAGAATGTGTTGCATAAGCGAACCTTGAAATCGGCTGATGCATTCAGTATGTGGCAATGTTCACATGCTTCTCTTCAATGTTCTTGCGATCGTTTTCAACGTTCTTGCGGAGTTGCACGCTGTTGCAAAAACACTTTAGGCGTAACGCCCACAAGCCGTTTGAAATGGGAAGTAAAATGTCCCTGACTGGCAAAACCGACCGTGTGAGCAATTTCTGCGATCGATAATCCCGTCACCATCAGTTGTTTAGCTCGTTCAATCCGACAACGAATAACATATTGGTGTGGTGATGTGTTCGTTGATTTCTTGAACACATGAGCAAAATGATAAGGACTCAATCGGACAATTTCTGCCAACTCAGCTAAGCAAATATTTCGATCGAGATTTGCATGAATAAAATCAACCACTTGTTGCCATTGCGTCTGGCTAAAGCCACCTGTAATCGGTTTGATTGGGCGTGACTGCGTGGAATACCGAGCTAGAAGATGGACGACCAGCGCATGGGCGATCGCATCGGCATAGAGACTACTGTTTTTCCCATCAATCTCCAGAGATGTTTTTAGCGCCAAGCTAATTTGATGAACCAAGGGATCAGAAAGTGTTCCAAGTTGGGGAATCAGTTCCAGGCGATCGCTGCCAAACACGTCATAGCTCACCTGAGTCAGAAATGACGGCTCTAAAAACAGATTGAAAAACTCAGCTTCTCTGTCCCAACGAAACTGCTGGCTCAGAGCAGCGGGATAAATTGCCAAATCTCCTGGGATTGAGTCAACTGCTTGGCGGTGTCCGTCCACAACTTGATCCAGTCTCACGGGCTTGCCAGCATTGAGGCAAAGGGTATGTCGAGGCGATACATGCTCTGGCACTTCACAGGCAGGCTGCTGAAAGTAGGCGAAGTGAATGTTGTCCCAGTTCGAGCCGTCACTCGTCAAAATCGGCGATCGGGGCAGGATTAAAGGCAGCTTGTTTGGAGTTGGATTAGTCACAGTGATCTTGCATCCAATCGCTTTAGCTTCTCTGAATTCTGCATACTGTAGATGGTCTGAATATAGCCATCTCTGATCTCAAACGCTATCACACTATGGATGACTACGATGAGGCGAGCGCAGAGTAGGTTGTTGTCATTCAAACCTCAGACTGCTGATCATCAGGAATTTGTGTATCCGGAACATGCTTGAGTCCCCAGGCAATCATTGCTTTTAGAACAGGACGAAGACTTTCTCCCTGTTCTGTTAACTGGTAGTTCATGCGACGAGAATGGTTGCTGTAGGCGTGTTTTTCCACCAAGCCCATCTCTTCAAGCGATTTAAGTCGATTGGTCAAAATATTGGTTGAGATTTTCTCCGGGGATTCTAAAAACTCTTCAAACCGCTGTTTCTTCAAAAACATCATGTCTCGAATCACTAGAAGAGTCCAGCGATCGCCAATTAAATCAAGCGAACACGCAATTGGGCAGGATGAACGACGAGCTTGGGACATTGGAAGAACTGATTAAGGTTACTTGCATTTTACAAGTCATGTTCATTATAATAACTTGCAAAACACAAGTTAAGAATTGGACGGAGCCATATGACTCAATCCCACATTATGGTCAACAACGAAATCAAAAAACTGGCTACGCTTGCGCTCTTCCTGCGGATTTACGGCGTTCTGTCTCTGATTATCTTCGGTTCGCTCTTCCTGGGCTTCCTGCTTCAAATTCCCTTGCTGGCAGAGGGAGAACCCCTGAATTGGACAATCTGGAATGGTATCCAGTGCGGCGGTGAACCGTGTCATGTTCCCCCCATGTTATTCATCATCTATCTCGTGTGGGGAGTCTTCTTCTTTCTGGCTGCTCAAAAACCACTGGCATACCTGTCGTTTCTCAACTTCACAATGTGGGCTAACCTCTTCCACGGTCTTCTTATGGTAATGCAGGCGTTGATGATGCCGGAGCATTACTGGAGCAAGTGGTTTACTGACATCCCGTTTATCCTGATCCTTGCCCTTGGGATCTACCTTTGGCGACCCAAAAGAGCCATTGAAGAAAATGCCAATCCTTGATTAAGCGTTAGGGGTTGTGGGCGATCGCTGGTCAAGGAAGCGTTGAATTGGGCAGCAAACATGCAAAGCATTCGCAGAGTCAACTTAACGGTTGTAACTCAACAAGAAGCAGCAATTTGTCTTTATCGATCGCTTGGCTTCCGGATCTACGGGACTGAGCAAGAGGCATTCCTTAAAGCTGGACGCTTCTACGACGAACACCTGATGACGTTGCCAATCTCATCGGCATAACCTTTCAGCCAAGCTGCTTCATAAACGTTGCTTCTCTGTTTTCTCCTCGACAGATTAAGCGAGATTGTCAGCAAGCTGTTCATCCCAAAAGGAAGCTTCCACTTTTTGTCCGGCTGGATCGCGAACGAAACAGCCGTTTACTTATCGGCAGCTAGAGCTTCTTGAAGTATCTGGCGACTGGCCACAGCCCGAAGCCCGCCTTTTCATAGGTGTGACGGGCTGGGGCATGACCGGGATCACCTCCGGTTTCAACCATCGCAATCGACATCCCAGCCTCTTTCATCCAATCCAGAGCGAATTCGATCAGAGCGCTGCCAATGCCGTGACCTTGAAAGTCTGGATCGACCGCGACCATGTAGATTTCACCCATGCTGTCCTCTGAGTGTAGTTTCACGGCGACAAAGCCCACAGTAGAACCTGCATCGTTAACCTCTGGTCGGTCGAAGACCCTCGCAACCCATACATGTGTGTCTTCCGCAGCGCAGACATCCTCGACAGCCTTTTGCTGGCTCACACGCCAATGATTAGGATAGAATGCCCGGTACACATCAGCGTTCATCGCGTTCTGAATCGAATCAAAGACTGGAGTCCATGCTCGAAGCGAAAGACGAACAACGGCATCAAGGTGGTGGTGGGTGTATGGTTCAATTTGCATTTCGGTATTTTGGTATTTCGGTATGACTTCGCTCAAGAGACACGGCTTGCAGCTTACCGTCTGCTTGTCCGTGCAGGACCTTCGGGTCTACCTGCGGGGGAAGTTGCTTCGGCTTTGAGTGTTAACCCTTCTACGATGTCTCGGCATCTTGCACAGCTAGAGCGAGCTAATTTAATCTACTCTTGGCGAATTCAACGGCAGATATTCTATGCAATCAACTGGGATGGGACAAGTCAACTTTTAAAATTTCTGACTGAGGATTGCTGTAAGGCAGATCCATCAGTTTGGTGTAGCGATGAATCCGGAAACTGTAACAAATAAATTCAGTGTGAGAGAACTCGTCTACTGGTCAGAAGGACATGTGTGGTCAAGCCCAGAAATGCACGGCAATATTAGTGGTTTAATGAAACACCAGATTGGTTGGATTCCACTCAGTATTGGCGCAGTGCGACCTACACAGGGCAAAACCCTAGCAGTGATGCAAGTTTGTGGCGGTTCGCAGTCCTATAATGCCGTCAATACGCTTCGAGTGTTGGGGCGTTGGATGCGAATGTTTACAGTTCCAAATCAATCTTCTGTGCCAAAAGCCTATCAAGAGTTCAATGAAGATGGGACGATGAAAGATTCCCCCTACCGCGATCGCGTTGTTGATGTAATGGAAGAGCTTTACAAATTTACGCTGCTGTTACGTGACAAAGTTGATTACCTAACCGATCGCTATAGTGAACGCAAAGAGGAAGCCGAGAAGCAAGCAAACGAAATTGTCAGTCGCTCAATTGGCTCACCTTCCAGCTAATCAGTTTGAATTTGAAGGAGTCTTGCTCTGTTTGAAATTTAGTGTGGGTTGATCCGGTTCCTTACAAATAAGGCTAACATAGGTTCAGCACTTGTCAGCGCAGTGATGAACCATCTCGCACAGAGATGAACTATCTTGCACAGAACTGAACAAGGAATAGAATTGCAATGAATCTAATTTTTGATTTACAGGTCTTGCCAACTAGAAAACCGCGTATCTCTGCTTGGAGTAGAACCTTGGGCACTGCCAGGGGACGAAGCAACAAATCAAGAAGCAACAAATCAAATAGAGTAGATAAACGATCGCTATGACCACCACTGCATCCAAACTAATGACTTTTGAAGAATGGTTGACCTATGAGGATGGGTCAGATACCCGTTATGAACTGGATCGAGGAGTCTTAGTAGAGATGGGGCAAGCCAGAGGGCAACATGGCGACATTATGGAATTTCTCAACGATCAATTCAAAGCTGAGATTTCAAAAATGGGCTATCCTTGGCTCTCTAAGATGGGTAGTCAGGTTGCTGTGAGAGTCCCCCAAGTGGGGCGGCGAGATACCAGTCGAGTTCCCGATGTAGTGGTACTTCCTACAGAACAGTGGGAAGCAATGGCAGATCGAGAAGCCGTCATCGACTTGAGTGAACCAGCACCACCACTGGTTGTAGAAGTCGTCAGCACTGGCACTGAAATCACTGACCACCGCAAAAAGCGAGCGGAATACAACATTGTTGGTATTCCTTGTTATGTGTTGGTGGATTGGAGTAACGTCAATCAAAATAAGAAACCCGTTGATAAGAGGGTGACAGTGCTGACACTAGTAGAAGGTCTTTACGATGAAGAGGTGTACCGAGAAGATCAAATTGTATTCATCCCAACTTTTCCAAACTTAAAACTGACAGCAAACCAAATTATCAGAGCTAAGTTGTGAGGTAGCCGATGTACGCAACGGCAGAACTTCCATGTCGGCTTACTTTCTACAGGCAGGCAGGACAGGCAAAATCTTTGCCATCTTCGCTGACCCTGGGGCGGATTGAATGGGCTGGTGTTCATGAGCATTTGCAACGACTTTGCCGTTTTGTTTTGCGGGGTGCAGGGGTGAAACCTCTGCGTGGGGGCAACGCCCCACCCCCCCATTACCCATCAAATCTGGCTTGACAAAGCACTAGCTGCTTATCTTAGTCGTTCGACCGCTTTAATCCAGGAGGAATCGTGTCTTTACAGCTCTTGACAGTACCAATATGGGATAGACTATACTAGAGTGAGCGCTCGGAATAAATTATTCATGCCCAAAGTTGTTGATTTTGAGAAGCAGCGGAAAGACATTCTTTTTAAATGCTTCGATCTGTTTGCGGAAAGAGGTTATGCGAACGTGACAACGCGCCAACTTTGTCAGGAGATTGGGGTATCTACTGGAGCGCTGTATCACTACTTCCCCAGCAAGAAAGCCTTGTTTGAGCAGCTAGTAGATGAAATTAGCCGCCAAGATGCCCTTCTACTCAAAGAGGCATCTGGAGAAACATTGGAAGAACGGATTAAGGCATTAGGTCAGCTTCTAATTCAGCATGAAGTACATTTCATCAAGCAAGCGATTGTCTGGATAAATTTCTATCAGCACAATGATGCACAGGAAATTCAATCCAACCCAATCTTTCAACAAGTGGACGATCGATATCAGCAAATCATGACTAATTTACTGGGCATTCAAGAGCCAAAAATTGCTCGATTTGTTTGGACCCTCATTAACGGCGTGTTGATTGAACAGGTTGGCAATGATGAACTCTCGTTTGCCGAACAAATTGATCTGCTGATGCAAATGCTGATTGCCTACTTCGAGAAAACCAAAACCACGATCGGCTAATTCTTTCGTTGATCACACCAGCAACCACGGATTAATTTTGTGACTCAATAAAAACCGAGCGCTCGATATAAATCATTTTGGAGGTCTGAACTCATGAACTTGTTGAACTTACTCAATCAACCGTCCGACGCTGAAATCCAGCACCAAATTCATTTCCAAATGCTGATTATTTTGAAATCCTTCACGGCAATGTTAGCTGGAGATGGGGGGTTAGAGTCTGTTGGGGAATTGACTGCGGCACTGGTGGAAACGCCTGCTTCCGATCGCGCTGCCAAATCTTTGAAATCAGATCCAGAGTCCTCTGCCTTGATTCAAGAGCGCTACATCGCTCCACCTCACAATTTGGACATGCTGTTGCAGTGCCCCCCCGATTCACTGGGACGCATCTATGCAACCCGAATGAAAACACAGGGGTTCGATCCGGATTTGTACTCCCACATGAAAATTGATTCAGATGCCAGCTACGTCGAAGCTCGGTTAAGCCAAACCCACGATATCTGGCACATCGTGACTGGGTTTGATGTTTCTCCTGTCGGTGAAATCGGTTTGCAAGCCTTTCACTTACCTCAGTTTCCTTACCCTCTAGCCGCGATGCTGATCGCTAATGCTCTAGTTTCTAGCACCTTGCTTGCTCCGAATGAATTGCCCAAATTGATTCAAGCGATCGCTCAAGGGCTAGAGATGGGACGGATTGCAAAATCCCTGTTTGCTCAAAGGTGGGAAGAGGGTTGGGATAAGCCGTTATCTGAATGGCAAGCTGAACTGAATATTCGCCCGATCTGCTAGCCAATTCACTAGTTTGCCTGATCTTTGTCATTGAGATCAGGCAAACTCTTATCGCTGATCCAGCCACAACAATTAGACAACAATGAGCAAAAACCTAGAAAGAACCTTGCGCCACATTTTTTCTAAGTATCATTGGTCAATTCTATTGACTTACGGACTCACTCTGCTAGAAAACTTTTTTGAACTGATACATCCCCTGACAATTGGCATTGCCATCAATGGATTACTCAAGCAGTCTTATGGAAATATGATTCCGTTCGCTATTGCCTGGGTAGCTCATGCACTGACGGGAGTATTTCGACAAGTTTATGACACTCGCACATTTTCTCTAATTTATAGCAATCTTGCGGCATCCACGGTTTTAGAACAAACCAAGCAAGGTATACCACTCTCGCAAATTGCAGCGCGATCGTCACTATCACGAGAGCTTGTTGGCTTCTTTGAGCGCGACATCCCAGAAATAATTAACTCACTCTTTGGATTTATAGGTGCATTAGTCATGCTATTCACTTATGACCGACAAATCGGTTTTTACTGTTTGCTACTTTTGCTACCGCTCAGCGCAGTTAATTATATCTATTCCTGTAAAACTCGATTGCTGCACCAGAAGCTCAATGATCAACTAGAACATGAAGTTGATATTCTGAGTCACCAACAGCCAGACATGATTCAATCCCACTATAGTTCTCTCACTAAGTGGCGCATTCAGTTGTCTAATGCTGAAGCAGCAACCTGGGGCGTATTTGAAATCTTTATTGTCGGTGCATTTACGGCTATATTAATTCGCACCGTCATTTCCCTTGGGACGAAGACTGGTGATGTATACGCCATCATTTCATATACCTGGAATTATCGGCAAAGCCTTGATCGAGTGCCATTTCTAGTGCAGCAGTTTAATCGATTGCAAGATATTGGAAGTAGAATGTAGTCAACGAGAAACAGCGGTCGAACAACGCAATGGAGCGGACAGTTGTAGGTCTCTTCATCTATCGTTCAGGTTGCTCCACTCAGAAGTGAATTGGGCTGTGATGCTAGATAATACTGACAGAATAAGCTCGGATTGCTGCGTCCACTGTTGCAATCACCAGCCCGTTTTGTAGCGTCTGACAGATGAGCATTCTATCAAATGGATCGCGATGAAGTGTTGGTGTTGATAGCTGGGCAGCTGCTTTCTTGATGTGAGGATCTGCCGCATAGCGTCGCTCAAATTCGGGGCGACTCAGCGATCGCCACTTTGCAGGGGAGGGCAGTTCTGCTGCCGATTGGGTCATCGGTCTTCTATCTGTGGCATCTTGCAGTTAACTTGTTGGGGTGAATGTCTGTTATGTTCCTAATTAAGAGTTATTCTCAATACAGATTATGCCAGAGCATCAGCCTATTAATAAAAGAATCTTATGGAGCCGTCGCCAACTTTTGCAAACGGGTTTAGTAGGAATAGGGCTAGCAGGAGCCGCAACAGGTTTCTATCAGTTTCAGCGGCGGCAGGCAGCGTCTACTGTGGAGATTCCACCTATTCCAGAGAACACGCCAACGGAAGGAAACGGTCTGAGTCCGATGGTGCTGCTACGGAACTTTGATTATGGTACGCTGAAGCAGGAAAAAGGGCGTACCATCCGAGAGTTTCAAATCATTGCTGAGAATACCACGCTGCAACTCAACAGTGCGGTGTCCTATGTCTCCTGGAACTATAACGGTCGGGTTCCCGGTCCCATCCTGCGAGCTAAGGAGGGCGATCGCGTTCGGGTTGTTTTTCTCAACAAAAGTGGTCATGCTCACACCATGCACTTTCATGGCGACCATCCCTCAGAAATGGATGGAGTTCGTCCCGTGCGAAACGATACGGCGACCATTTATGAGTTTGATGCCGAACCGTTTGGAATTCACCTTTATCACTGCCATATCCCGCCCGTGCCGCGCCACATTGGTAAAGGGTTGTATGGCATGTTTATCATTGATCCGCCCGGTGGTCGTCCGCCTGCGGATGAAATGGTGCTGGTGATGGGAGGCTACGATGTCAATGGCGATCAGCACAATGAGCTATATGCCTTCAATGCTATCCCCAACTATTACAAGGAACATCCCATTCCCATTTATCAAGATCAACTCGTGCGGTTGTATCTGCTTAACATGATTGAACTTGATCCGGCTGTCACCTTCCATCTCCATGCCAATTTTTTTCGAGTTTATCCAACGGGACGCACCCTCACCCCGACTCAAGAAACGGATGTGATTACGATGGGCACAACGGAACGGCATATCTTGGAGTTTGCCTATCGATTTCCAGGACAGTATATGTTTCATCCTCACCAAGATGCCATCGCTGAAGCGGGCTGTATGGGATTTTTCGATGTGATTCCGAAGAAAAGCTGAAACTTTCCAGCAGCTAGTTGACAATGATTTTCAAAAAGCTAAGAATAGCGGTTGAACGTTTGACAAGCTGTCAAACATGGGTGCTGCTTCACACTTCAAATTCTATTCAGCCAGTTATTAGGCTAGATAAGTTACTTAATTTTCGCTGCAATTCTGTGTTCAGACATTCAGGTGAATTGTCTGAGGTTTTTGCAGGGCTTGCTTGTTTTAGGAGAGGTTTATGATACGCATTTTTCGTTATGTAGTGTTCATCGTAGTAATTGCCTGTCTGGCGATCGGGTTAAATAACTGTGCTGGAAATTCACCAAATACGGCTTCCTCTCCACCGGCTGCTACCAGTCCAGCCGACTCCCCCACAGGTGTTACTACCAACAACGAACCCAAAATCAACATCAACACGGCGATTCTGTCGGAACTCGACAAATTGGAAGCCGAACTCGGAATTCCTGCCCTGTCTCACCAAATTCAAGCCAGCCGTCCCTATGGCAGCATTGAAGATCTGGTCAGTAAAAATGTGTTGACTCAGGAGCAGTTTGATCGCATCAAAGCGCAAGTCACAGTTGAGGAGATAGTTCTGACTGGGGAAGCCAAAGATGTAGACTATCTAACCAAGCTGGGCTTGATGAAAGGGCACATGATTGTGGCAGGGCAGTTGCTCGATCTAAATCTACCCGATCAAGCTGAACCTCATTTGGGTCATCCAGTGGAGGAAATTTATGTAGATATTGCCGAGCAACTTCCCGAACGCAACGTCCCAGAATTTAGCGACATTTTGACTCAAACTCAGGATTTAGTTAAATCGAAGCCGAATGATCCTCAGGTTAAGCCCACCTATGATCAGGCGATCGCGGCGGTTGACCAGGCGATCGCAGCCCTACCTGCGGATCAACGTCAGTCTCCCTCATTTGTGTTGAAATCGATTACAGAAATGTTGGAAACAGCGGTGGCAGAATACACGGCTGCCATTAGCGATGGCAAGATTACCGAAGTGATTGAATATCAAGATTCACGTGGCTTTGTGGAATACGCTAAAGATACCTTGCTCAAGCAAATTGAGCCAAACCTGGATGCCACCCTTGCCAGCGATCTCAAAACCAAGATGGACACCCTGTTCCAAGCATGGCCTGAGCCTGTTCCTCCAGCCGCTCCGATCGTCAGTGCAGACGAGGTGGCCAGTCAGGTAAAGGCGATCGAACAAGCGGCGGCTCCAGCAATCAGTTAGGGCTTGTAAACAATGAATTTCAGTTCGGTTTTACCCACGTTTGTGATTACCCTGCGCGAGGGGGTAGAAGCAGCACTCGTAGTTGGTATTGTGCTTGCCTGTCTCCAGAAAGCGCAGCGTTCTCACTTAAATCGCTGGGTTTATTTAGGTGTTGCGATCGGAATTCTGGTAAGTGCCCTAATTGGAGTGCTGTTTAGCTGGATTATTCAAGCCTTGGGGGTATTGAGTCCGGCAGCAGAACCGCTGATGGAAGGGATATTTAGCCTGGTGGCAGTGGTGCTGCTGAGCTGGATGTTGATTTGGATGACGCAACAAGCCCGCTCCATGAAAAAGATGGTGGAGGGAGAGGTGGCATCGGTTTTAGATCGAGGCAAAAGTGCTGCCTGGGGAGTGTTCAGCCTAATTTTTATTGCGGTACTACGAGAGGGCTTTGAAACCGTTGTTTTCGTTGCCGCTAAATTCAAGCAGGGGATGCTGCCAGCCGTGGGCGCATTGGTCGGTCTGGCGGTTGCTGCCTTGATTGGAGTGCTACTGTTCAAGTGGGGAATTCGTCTCAATCTGCGCCGCTTTTTCACCGTTATGGGGGTGCTGCTGTTGCTGCTGGTGGCAGGACTCGTCGTAACGGCATTGGGACACTTTGATACCGTGATGCAGACGCTTGCCAGCCAAAATCGGGCTTCAGAATCCCTCTGCGTTTACTACGAGCGGTTTGTCAGAAATCCGTCCTGCATTCTCGGTCCAGATGTCTGGAATCTATCAACTGTGCTGCCAGAAGACCGCTTTCCAGGGTTGTTGCTCAATGCCTTGTTTGGCTATACCGATCGCCTTTATCAAGTGCAGGCGATCGCCTACATGTTATTCCTCATCCTCATTGGAGGAATTTATTTCCAAAGCCTTTCTGGTCGGCAGTGGTTTACTAAAAAACAAACTCGTGAGAGCTAAACTAATGAAAGAACTCGATCGCATCAAAACTATTAGCCTCCTCAATTCCATTATGGAGTTTGAACTGGCTGGGGTAGTCCGCTATACCCACTATTCTTTGATGGTGACAGGACCTAATCGCATTCCACTGGTCGCCTTTTTCAAGACCCAAGCAAATGAGTCATTGCTACACGCTCAACAGGTTGGAGAGATTGTCACAGGTTTAGAAGAAGGGCACCCTAGCCTCAAAATTGCACCGATCGAAGAAACCTATCATCATTCCATTCAAGATGTGTTGGCTGAGAGCCTTGCCCACGAAAAGCAAGCCCTTGAACTTTATAAATCGTTGTTAGAAACCGTTGAGGATGCCAGTGTTTATTTAGAAGAATTTGCCCGCACGATGATTGGCAATGAAGAATTACATACGCTTGAGTTGCGAAAAATGTTGCGGGATTTCAGTTGAGAAGTAATCTGAAACTCCTTAAGCCTATTCGATATCTTTGCAAGAGCAAACGAGTGACTGTCACTCGTGTTGTACCGATCGCCTCTGCAATGTCTTGATGAGTCAAGCGCAGTTCAATCCGTTGTCCATGTTCAGTGTGGCGGCCAAACTTGTAAGCCAACCATTCCAACAGGTGCTGAAGTCGCTGGGGAGCTTGCCCACTGCGGATTCGCAAGAGTTCCTGCATTTGATGAATATGTGCCAGCATTACCTGATTCATCTGCCAGCATTGATTCGATTCAATCCGCCAAAACTGTCCAGATTCCAGACGATACGCTTTCACCTCGGTCAAGCATTCTATCCGATAAGGCTGGATGCGGGAAAGGAGTTGACCGACTATATCGTCTGCTCCCCAAAACCCCAAAGGAATCATGGTGGCATCCTCAGTGAAGGTGAATGTGCGAACAGCTCCCGTTTCAATCTGCCAGAGAGCACTATCTTCGGGTGGTAGCGTCTCGCGACGCTTAAACGTGCGAATCGCAGAATGATTGAACTGAGGAAGAATAAAATTTGCGCTAACCATGATGGACGGCTCGGTGAGGGAGAAAAAATTTAGGCGAATCACCACTCAGTAGCACAACCTTCTGTGACTCGATTAAACAACTGAAGAATTTGTAGGCAAATCTGCCGGAGCTTTCGTTCCGTATCAGGAAGTGGCAGAGTGATTCCCCAAATTACCCAGGGTCTGAGATCGGCTGAAGCCTCTGGAAACTGGGATCTGAACAGATTCACGACAGCAGCAATCTTACTGACTCTTTCAATGCTATTGGCTTGTTCATTGGCATTCACGGCTTGCACTCCTAATACGTTTGAAACTTTAGTTAATCGTTGAGCGAGAGTTGTGATTTAGCTCTGGCTTCTATTGCTTGCCGGGTTTCTTGCCAACGGTTACGCACCATCTCGCGTAATTTCGATCGATCCGACTTTGGTTTGGTCGGCGTGGGTTTGCTGGGTTGGATAGACATAGTTTCGTTGTAATGACAGAAAAAGCAGGTTCTTGGAGAAATGCGATGCGAACACGAAGCTCTCTTGGAGTCTCTATCAATAGTGCATGGGTGGATGAGTGCATGGGTGGATGCGTAGCTAATCCAGCCTATCGACTCATCTACCCCTCCACTCAAAGCCAATTACTTTACTAGATGGCGATCAAGCATTGAGTTAGGGATCACACACTATTGAGAATTTTACTAAGTAATGTCGTTAGATAAGATAAGCTAATCGGCTTCCGCATCTCCTATATACCGTGAAAAGCCCCTTCCCAAAAGCTTCTTGGAAGAATCTGATAAACTCTCGATTTGGATCGGTCAACCGCAGGACAAAAAATTGATCAAGTCGATCATAGACTTATTGAAAAAGATTTGCAATAATGACCATATTTGATATCGCTACACACAAGAGGCATTGACATGAATACTTATGCTCAAGAATTGAGGGCAACTGCCCAGGCGATGGTGGCTCCCGGTAAAGGCATTCTG
This sequence comes from Cyanobacteria bacterium RU_5_0, assembly GCA_012033255.1. Taxonomy (GTDB): domain Bacteria; phylum Cyanobacteriota; class Cyanobacteriia; order Elainellales; family Elainellaceae; genus JAAUSF01. The sequence goes on along the minus strand of JAAUSF010000018.1, from coordinate 19,765 downwards.
GCAATGGACGAGAGTAACGGTACCTGCAACAAGCGGTTTGAAAAGCTGGGAATTCCCACCACGGAAGAACGCCGACGGGCTTACCGGGAGCTAATTTTGACCACTCCTAACCTCAGCCCGCCCGCCCTGGAACGCTGGCGGGGTCATGATGCCAACGTTTCAGTTGCACAACAACTGCTCTACCATCGGACAAAGCTGAACAGTGCGGCTAGCTCAGGACAATACACATCCGAAATGGAAAAAGCCCCAGCATTGGTTTAATTGATTGGGAACAGACCATGAAGTTGACGATTGGAGCAGAAAACCTTCTAGAAGCAGTAGCACTGAGTGCCGAACTGATTCCTCGTCCGGCGATTTTACCGGTTCTGAGCATGGGCATCAGTTCAGTTCTAATCACGGCGATGCGGCTGAATGTGTTTGACCCGCTTCAAAAAGCACCCATGACGGTTGCAGAACTGGCAACAGCAACAAACGATTTGTCATAGATGATTTGTCATTACATCGCTTGAGTAGGAGTAAAAATGTCCAAAATTGGGTTGTTTTATGGAACACAGACGGGTAATACCCAGACCATTGCAGAAACCATTCAAAAGGAATTTGGTGGTAATAGCGTAGTAACGCTGTATGACGTTGCTAATGCTGATATTGGTGACTTTGAAAGCTATCAATGTATCATTGTTGGTTGTCCCACCTGGAACATCGGTGAGCTACAAGCCGATTGGGAAGGACTATACAGTGAACTGGATAACGTTGACTTCAGTGGTAAGAAGGTCGCCTACTTTGGGCCGGGTGATCAAGTGGGTTACGCAGATAACTTTCAGGATGCAATGGGCATTTTGGAAGAGAAGATTTCCGATCGTGGTGGTACAACGGTTGGGTATTGGTCTATTGAAGGCTATGAGTTTAACGAGTCGAAAGCCGTCAAAAATGGGAAATTTGTGGGTTTGGCGCTAGATGAAGATAACCAGTCTGAGTTGACTGATCAGCGACTCAAAATCTGGGTGAGTCAGTTGAAATCAGAGTTTGGCTTGTAGGGTTCCTCCCATGGCAAAGCCACGCAGGAGTTGTGAGCAGTCCACTCCTTAATTGAGCGATGCTCCGACTCCTTTTCTAATTCAAGAACACGGGCTGCAAGTTACGCCATTAGAGACGGCTTCTCTGTATGCCCTCTGTTTTTTGTTTTTTCTGGTAAATGGCGGGGGTGCATTTTCAGGCGATCGATTGTTTCGCAAATGGTTAGTAACGGGTTGAGAGAATTGCTCATGAAAGAAACCGCGCTGACCCATATCGTTTTAACCGTAGGAGTGTTGCTCTGCCCGATATCACTGCTAGCACTACTGATTGGATTGTTGGTGGCAGTTGTTGTTGCGATGCGTGAGGGTGTTGCGCGGCTGAAACGACTGCATGCAATTCCGTGCGATCGCTGTCTCTATTTCACAGGTTGTCATTACTTAAAGTGCACAGTCCACCCTTGTAAAGCACTCACTGAAGATGCCGTGGATTGTCTTGATTTTGAACCAGCCTTGTACAGTAGATCCTGTTGTTCAAATCGCTGTAAACTCTGATTGAAGCATTCAATATGGAACTCGCCCAAGACTCCTACGAAGCGCGTGAATTGCAGTGGCAGCTTTACACCAAAGCGGGCAATCAGCGGATGCAAGCAAACTTGTATCACGAAGCACAACAGGCATATAACCGAGCGCTGGAACTGGCTCATCTGCTATTAGAAGAGGCTAAAGCCAGTAGTCAGCACGCAGATGCGATTCATCCCTATGTTATTTCCTGCCATAATCTTGCCGATAGTTGGTTGAATTTAGCGGATGTGCCACAGGCGGAGATGCTTCTCCGGCAAGCATTCGATCGAGTGATTCAGATTATGACTGATAAAGGTTTACCGCATCCACTTAGGCTAGAAGCCTTCAAAGCACTGAAAGCAGTGAGTTTTGAAATAGACAGTTTTTATCGAAAGCTAGATCAAGTCGCTCAAGCAGAGCGGATGTTTGAACGAGCGATCGCCCTAGCGCAAGATTTTTTAGCTCACTTTGACTTTCCTCAGACGGTGAACCTGGAAGACTTGCAGCAGAAAAACTGACTTGTTTAACGTTTCGCAGGCTGCTCAATAAACTTCCCGATTGATGCTAGCATTTTAGCTATTCACAACTGAGAATAATTATCATTATGCTCTCTCTGAAAACGATTGCGACCCAGATTAAGACCTGGTTCCCGGCTCCCATCGTCTATGCTCACTGCGATGGTCCTTGTGGAGTGTACGACCCCGCAGCCGCCAGGATCGCGGCTGAAGCCGTTTTGTCCATGACCAAGAAAATTTTGGAATTGCAACCTCCCGATGGAGGCGATCCTAAGGCGATGGCAGCTTACGAAAATACCATCACTCGGTATGTCCAAATCAAGGAAGAACAGGCGCAACTGGCGAAGAAAGAACTGCTGGTTTTGTGGACGGATTATTTTAAGCCTGTGCATTTAGAGCAATTTCCAGATTTACACACCCAGTTCTGGAATGTGGCTAAGTTATGTTCTGCTTGCAAAGTTGAAGTTAGCTTACAACATGCGAATGAACTGATGGATGCTATTGAAGAGATTCAAAAGATGTTTTGGGCGACGAAGAATCGAATGGATGTTCCTTGGTACAAAGCAAGTTGAAGCCGTTGGCGTTGAGGTTGAGTGATGTCGCAAATCCGAAACAGCACTTTTTTAGATGTATTACTTTGGTTATTGAGGCAGCGGCAGCGCTTTCGAGTTGAAGGCGTTTCAATGCTGCCTTTATTGCTGTCAGGAGAGGAGGTTTTGGTTGATAGACGGGCTTATCGGCGATCGCTCCCGGCTATAAAAGACTTAGTTGTTATCAGGACTCCTGATCAGCCAAATCTCTGGCTGATCAAACGAGTGATTTCAACTCGTCAAGATGGGGCTTGCTTTGTTCAAGGCGATAACCTGTTTCAGAGCACGGATAGCCGAGTTTTTGGGTGGGTTGAGCCACCGCTCATTCTAGGTCGTGTAACCAGCCGATTTCTGTAATGTCATGATTCGTTCCAGAATGAAATAATCATGCAACTTCGAGAACCAACCAATGATCTAACTGGCGTAGCAGAAGCTTATCTCATGAGCGGCAGTGGATACAACACCGCATTAGCACGATTGCGTGACATTGCTCAGTTAACAGGACGCACTACTGAAGCAGGAACCGTCATTCACCAGCTTGAGGTACAGCTTAAGACATACCGCGTGGCAATGGTACACGCATGAGCCGTCTCATGCTCAATCAATTACTGCCAATCATTTATCCTCAACTGTTTCCTCAACTATCCGCATAAATCTAATGTGTCCTGAAGGACTGCGACAACGAGAACTTTGCGATCGCCTTGGATTGAATTACAAAGCCGTGGCTCAGTTAGCGAAACAATTGGGACTCAGCACCCATACCTATTTGCAGCAACAAACCGGATGGATTTTGCGAGATGAACTTTACTATCCACCGGAGACTCAGTTCAGAGACGGATGAAACACGATAAAACAGGTGTCTTACAGCCGTTTCCCCTTGCATAAGCCACATGCACCCCCATCCACTCATCCACCCATCTACTTATCCACCCATCTACTTATCCACACGCAATCGTGGTTTACTAATCTGAAAATCGCTGTAAGTACCATGAAACCAAAGCTGATCAAAATTGCTGAATTGAGTTTGATTGTTTTATTCATTGTGCTAACTATCTGGTTTATCAATCGGGTGGGCATTGAGCAAGTTCGAGTCAATGTTGATCAATTCGGTATCTGGGCACCGCTGATTGTCTTGCTGCTACGGTTAACCAGTATTGTTGTTCCGGCTTTGCCAGGAACCGCCTATTCCATTCTGGCAGGAACACTCTTTGGGTTTGTGGAAGGATTGGTGGTGATTGCGATCGCCGACTTCATTGCCTGCACGGCTAACTTCTGGATTGCCAAACGCTATGGCAGAGGCATTGTCCAAAAGCTAGTAGGTCAACGTTTTATGGGCAGGGTCGATCGCTTAAGCCGCAGGTATCTGGAAGGTAATTTTTTCCTGCTGACTGGAGTATTGATGACGGGGGTATTTGACTTTGTTTGCTACGCTGTGGGCTTGACTCGGATGTCATGGCGTAGCTTTACAGGTGCGTTGAGCCTGAGTATCGTGATTGCCAAGCCGCCGATTGTGGCGATCGGCGCTGGACTTTTTGAAAGAGGCAGAATCTTGTTGGGGATAGCGCTCTTAGGCACTTTTGCGTTAGCGATTTTGACTGGATGGTTAAAACGCAATCAGAATTTAGAGGAACGGAGCGATGGTGAATAACTTGGATTGTGCAACCTGCGATGGCGCATTCTACAAAGCGCGTGAAGTGGCAAGCAAGCAGTGGTCGCGGCTGGAGACGGCTGCGTTGCTGCAATGGCGATCGATCGCTTTCTCAATCGTCGTAAATCGATTAAGCCTGACTGGGATCATTCATAGTCCCAATCACTTCAGTTACAGTTACCTTTTAGACTGTACTCCGTCATCCGATTGATCATCCACGGCTACTGCCCAACCTAACTGGTTTTCCTCGACACCGACCACCCGCACCCCATAGCGTTTAGCCAGGGCGATCGCGCTATATTGCTTCTATGAGCTAGCTCATGATTCAGGTATTTTGGAAAACTGATACCACTGCGAGTCAGATCCGTGCAGGCATGGGTAGCTGTCACGGTATCGGGATTATCATATGGATTTACTTGGGAGATGCAATCAGAATGATAGTTGCAACCAACGCCGCAATAGAAAGTGTGGGAACTGCAAACAAAACTCTGCGATAGACTTTAGCACTGCGATCGATTACGCCATTGCCAAACTGTCTCCACTGATCTAATTGTTGCAGTTGATTGAGATGATAACTGTCATAGCGTGCCATACGGGCGAATGGGAGTTCGCCTTGCGATTGCTGTGGCAAGATCCGTCGTCGTTGATAGGGAACGGTAGTATCCCCAAAATGTTCCAAATATTCATCACTGCTGATCAACTCATCAATGAACCCGTATAACCCTTTTGTTGCCAAAACAACTGACCAGGCAAGCTTCTCGCGCTCATCATAAACCCGCCGACCGAGAAGACGCTGAATACACATTTCGACAAAGCGGTAATTGTTGTTTGACTCATAATTTAGCCGCCGGAATGAATCAGATAATACCAATCCTCGAATGAACTCGCACACGGTGATCTGACCACAGCGGAGTTGTGATTCTAAAGCAATCTGTCGATGATGATGGATAATTTGTTGTTCGTTAAACACTTGCCGATAGCAAGCCCAGATGATTGCATCCACTTCTGCCCCTTTAGGCAAATCATCTGTGGTGTAGCGTCTGGGATGCTCATCCCCTGGAATTTCATAGCTGTTGACACGCTGGTTTTGACTGGACAGTGGATAGGTTAAAAGTGGAAGGGACATGTTTCAATCTCTCTGCATTACTGATGTATTGATGGGTGGGGGAGTGGGGAGTGGGGAGTGGGGAGTGGGGAGTGGATGAGTGGGGAGTGGGGAGTGGATGAGTGGATGAGTATCCCTTACCCATCTACCCATCCACCCATCCACCCTTCACGCCAGACCCGCTCGGTTGATCTCCAGCAAAATAAAGCTGGCAAACATCGCGCCGCCAAGCCCGCCGATCAGAAACCCTGAAGTAAACAAGCTCCAGTCTTTGTAGGTTTTGAGATTACCGGGCAAGACTCCGCGTGGTTTTTGCCTGCCTTGAAAGACCGCAAATCCATACAGAAACAGGCAAACACTGAGAATCACGACCAAACCCGACGCACCGCCAAAACCACCTAAAAGGGCAGCATCGCTGTTCCGCAATGGACCTAATTTGAGAAACGGTCCCAGCAGCAAATAACCATGTGCCATGCCAATCTCTAGCCCCCGTGTGATGGGAGATAATCCCTCTCGATAGATGGGGAGATTCTTGACCCAGGTGAGGCTAATTTCGCTGGTATTAATCGGGGTTGCCAGATTGCCCTGTTGGATATCATTGCGGTAAGGCTGCACAATGCCTGTAAATAGGGGTTCGCCATTAAACTGCGTGTCGCCCAGCATTGCATTGGGATTGAACCTCATCTTGCTGAAGACGAATCCAGCAGCGATCGCCCGTGCCCTCAATGCGTGCCAGAAATGCCCTGCCAACACTAAACTGGCAAAGATGACATGAAACAACATTAGCCAGGTACGCGGCGTAATCACGCCATCGACTGTGATGGTGCCAACAGGACCGTAGAACACCGAAGGGTACACCGTCTCGTTGACCCAAACAGAATAGGCGGCGAAATAGCCCATATACGCCAGTGCCGCCTGACTGTAAGACAGATAGGCTTCGCCCGACCACACAAATAATCCCTTAGCCCAACGGGTGGGTTTCGTGTAGATGTGCCAGATGCCGCCCAGAATGCACAGTGCGCCCACCCAAATATGTCCGCCGACGACATCTTCCAGGTTGTTGACCGCCGCCATTCCCTGGAGTGTCCAGCCCTCAGGCGTAATGCCAACTAGATAGCCAAAAATCGTGAGTGGATTCAGTGTGGGATGGGTGATGAGACGGACATTGGCGATCGCCGGATCATACAGCCCACCCAGTCGGGTTGCCTTGAGCGCCAGCAGCAACGCCCCCATCCCCAGCAGCACCAGATGAATGCCCAGGATAGAAGTCATTTTGTTGCCATCTTCCCACTGGTAGCCAAACCCTTTTTCATCCAGCTTTTCAGGACCCAAAACGGCATGGTAAATCCCGCCTGCGCCTAAAATCGCTGAACTAATCAGGTGAACGACTCCGATCGCAAAGTAAGGATAGGTACTGATAACCTGTCCATCGGCTCCAACCCCGAAGCCCAAGGTTGCCAAATGCGGCAACAAAATCAAGCCCTGGTCATACATCGGCAAACTGGGATTGAACCGCGAGAGTTCAAACATCGTCATTGCGCCTGCCCACAACACAATCAACCCAGCATGGGCAATATGAGCACCCAGCAACTTGCCAGACAGATTGACAAAGCGAAAGTTACCCGCCCACCAGGAATAAGGATCGACGGAATCTTTGACATAGCGAGTTTCAGGCGTGCTACCTGGAAACTCCAGCGAAGGCGCTGCACTATCGGGTGATGCTACATTTACGCTTGTCATTTCAACTCACCTGCCCTCGTGTGGATGCAAGCACTCGACCTTCCACAAAGCTGTAACCTGCTGCCCGCAGTGCATGAAACAAGTGCCCTTGCAGGAAGAAAAAGCCCAGCCAAAAGTGGGCGTTGGCAAGCCAGACCCGTGCCGTTAATTCACCATCTGGACTGGCAAATAGTGGGAAGCGATCGAACACCAATGACAATGTTGATCCATAAAACTCAGTCGGAAACACCACTGAGTTCACCGAGACAAACAACGTCGCCACAAACGCCATCAAGCTAACCGCACCAATGCTATAAGACAAATACGCCTCACCCGACCAGACAAATAGCCGTTTTGCCCAGGCAAAAGGCGTGGTACGAATATGCCAGATGCCGCCAAGAATGCACATCACGCCTACCCAGATGTGCCCTCCCACAACATCTTCCAGATTATCCACACTAGCTAGCCAGAACTTTCCTTGCGTACCCAACAGATAGCCAAAAATCACCGCTGGATTCAAGGTTGGACTTGTGATCAGACGAACCTGTTGAATAATCGGATCATAAAGCCCGCCAAAGATCATTGCCTTTGCCACTAACAAAAATGCACCTGCACCCAACAGCGTGAGGTGAATACCAAGAATGGTCGTCATCTTGTTGGCATCATCCCAGCGATAACCAAAAAAAGGAAACTGAGCTTCCAGTTTTCTGGGACCTTTGAACGCATGAAACAGTCCACCTGCGCCTAAAAATGCAGAGCTAATCAGATGTAAAACGCCAATCACAAAGTAGGGATAGGTATCAACCACTGCACCACCGTTGCTCACACCAAACCCTAATCGAGCTAGGTTGGGCAGCACAATTAGCCCCTGCTCATACATGGGTTGGTCAGGCTTGAACCCCCCCACTTCAAACAGGGTGATAGCACCCGCCCACAGCACAATCAGCCCAGCATGAGCGACATGGGCACCCAGTAATAGTCCAGAATAATGAACCAGACGAGCATTACCTGCCCTCCAGGGAATTGGATCGATGGCTTGAATTGCCATTGTCATGATGAGTTACTCTCCTCGCTAAATACAGTTCAATAGTGATGAGGAAATGGGGTCTACTCGCTCACTCCTGACTTTGCAGACCCACAGGCACCGTTAACGTTACATCCTTCGCGATAAAGTCAAAGAAAGTGTTAAACTGCACGCCTTTTTTGGCGGAACGCGCCCGGTAGGCGTGCCAGAGGTGTCCGACCAGTGCCAGAAATCCCAGGGCAGCATGGACACTGGCAAGGGCTGCACGGACTGGAGAACCATTCACAGATCCGTAAAAGACATTGGGATAGGCAATGTCATTGACAGAAACAAAGCAAGCAACGCTGAAACCCGCGATCGCCAACGCACCCAGACTATAGGAGAGATAGGCTTCTCCTGACCAGACCAATGTTCGCTTTGCCCAATCAAGGGGTTTAGAGACGATGTGATAAATTCCGCCAATGATACACAGGAGGCTAACCCAAGCGTGACCGCCAATCACATCTTCCAAACTATTGACGCTTGCCATTCCTGTAATCGTCCAACCATTGGGACTGAAGCCAAAAAGATAGCCAAAAATCCGGGCTGGATCTAAGTTGGGCTGAATCAACCGCACCTGATTAACCAACGGGTCATAAATGCCACCCCATTGAGTTGCCTTGACCACCAGCAACAGCGCACCAAGCCCCAGCAAGACCAAATGAATACCTAAGATGGTGGTCATTTTATTGCCGTCGTTCCAGTTATAGCCAAACCCCTTTTCATCCAGGATTTCGGGTCCCAGAACAGCATGATACATTCCACCTGCTCCCAACACAGCAGAACTAATCAAGTGCAGCATCCCAATCAGGTAATAGGGATAGATATCGACAATTTGTCCATCGGCTCCAACGCCAAATCCCAGCGTTGCCAGATGGGGCAGCAAAATCAAATTCTGCTCGTACATGGGTTGAGAGGGATTAAACCGGGATAGTTCAAACAGGGTCATTGCTCCAGCCCACAGCACAATCAACCCAGCATGGGCAACATGAGCACCCAAAAGCCGCCCTGAAAGATTGATAAATCGAGCGTTTCCTGCCAACAAAGGCACTCCAGATTCTGATTCTGAAGACCAGCCAAACACCTGAAGAACAGGCTTCCAAAAAATTGAGACTGTCATTCACGATTTCCTTTGAGCATCAAAACGATAGAGTGAACTGAACTCGGCGCAATAAATGCAGCGAATCAGCCAAACCATTGCAACGTCACAAATAGCAAAATCAAATCTCTTTCCAGATTCGAGGAATGCATTGTACAGCTGATCTGCCACTTGACTGGTTCAGCCCACTGAGGATTGATTTTTCGGGTCTGTTCTCTCTCAAAGGATGGTTGTTATTCTTATTCGATCGGCTACTAATGAGAATAACTAGCGTCAGATCTGATTATGCAGGTTGAGTAGCCGATGCCAAATAAAAATCAAGATTTTGTTACACTTCCCGCAGTGAATGCTGCAATTGCACGCTAGATAAGCAAGCTGAAATCGATGTTTCTAATAGACTGGTGGTTGATCATAACCTATCTTGACCCTAGTAAAGATGGAGCGCTTTTCGCTTGAATGTCTGCTAATTTGTAACCCTCCATACCAACATTGGCTCTAGATTAAACGAGAATCTATTTCAATAAAGTTGAAATTGTCCTAACATGTTGATGTCTGACAGGTCATGAAGTTGAGGGTGTAATGACAAAGCAAACCTATACTGAGCTTGACTTGCTATCCTCCTCGCCTAGAGAGGACTGGAGTTTCACGTTCTTTGGCGGCAATCTAGAGCGGGAAGCCCTACCAACCTCCTGTGTGGATGATAGAGAGTTAAGGGAAACAGCTAACCTTGAACCGTCTGTCATGCCGCTGGCAAAGGCGAGGGCTGGCGATCGCCTTTGCATTGTCAGTCTAAGAGGCAACCATCACACGATTGAGCATTTTCACAAGATGGGATTTTGCCCCGGTACTGAAGTTCAGGTGATTAGCCGTAGCCTAAGTGGCTCAGTCGTTGTGACGATTGGTGACACTCGCTTAGGGCTTGGGGCGCGAATGTCGCAACAGGTGATGGTGAAGGTCTAGGCGCAATTGCTGCTACTGTGTTATGGATATGGCATGGCTGTATTTGTCGATCCATCCTGGTGGACGAACCACGTTCTATTCTCACATGTCATCGGTGTTCTGGGATTCATCTTGCTCCTGATGGCATTATTTGGACGTTTTCCAAAAGAAATTTGGAGTTTGACCGGACTGATGAATGTTCTATTTTTCGTACAGGGTAGTAGCGCGAATTTTTCCTTAATTTCCCCCGCCTTTTGCTCGTTACCCAGTGGGTACTCAGATTGTTCTGAAGAACCTGGATGAAGAAGTTTTGTCAAAACGAGTACTGATTTGCTGGAGGCAAATTTGTTATCCTGCTTGGTAAGAAACTTACTCCTCGCTGAGTGTCTCCAAAAAATTCTGCCATTTAATACGATACGCTGCTTTTTCTGCTTTACTCAAAAACGTGGCTTCCAGGGTATTGAGATTCAAACACTGCCGCACACTTTTGATAGCGGGCATTATCCCAAACTAAGGTAATCGGAATCTTCAAGGCGAGGTCAGACAACTTTTCTAACAGTTGACAAACACTCTCGGCATTGATGTAAGTTTCATTCGTCACGGTGATGATTTCTAAACTCAAGGCATTGATTGCCCCTAAACCATTGAAGTGGTTGCGTCCAGACGGCGAGGGCATGAACACCCGCACAAAGACCAGAGATAGCCTAAAAAGGGCTGTGGACAAAATGAGCAGCATAATGACTTTTGTAATGATTGGGCTACTCATTTCTATTTCTCCTCAAATCAAAATACTAATCGTTACGCCGTTGCCGTTTCAAAGGAGATTTTGAGATTTGTGGTGGATGGAATGGTGTAGTTGAGTTTTTCAAACCCGATGACTTGTCCGTTACGATCTTTCATCAGGATCACTTCATCTCCCGTTTCTTCAGAGATGTATTCATCCTGGGGATTGCCAAACCAAACGGTTAGGGTATTGCCAACTTGGTCGTAGTAAACTTTTACTTCTGCCATACGGTTTTTCCTTCTTTGATTGCATCAGTGGGATAGGTGGTAATCAAAAAGCCTTCTCCGTTGAGTTGTCTGACAACGGCACAGAGCCATCGTTTTTCTTGCTGAAGTTTGTAGAACAGGTAAACGTTGGGATCACTGCGGCTGCGGCGGATTTCATCGGGTTGGGTTAAAGTTACCTGGACTGCGGCTTCTTGCCCGTTCATGATTGGGTGTTTCATCTGGGTGATGATGTTCCAATAGGCAACGGTGACGCGAATGCTGCAATTGAGCGGGGTTGGGACAGCGAAGAATAGTTCATCGGGTTCGTTATCGGTCATGTCTCCTTTGACCACTGATAGGTTGATTGTTTCACTGCCTGGTAAAGTGCCCTTAATTTCAATCACACCCCGCTCTGGATTCGTAGGATTCGTGGGCGCATCGGCTGCTTTTCTCTGAAACTGACTGGCAGTAAACAAACCACCATCTGGCATTCCTGCTCCGCCGATGTTTTTCAACTGCATTACACAGCGCACCTTCGGCTTCAGCGTCTTGCCCAACTCATTCAGCAGTTTGTCCAATGCCCGCCTCCACACACAAAACTTTGGCTTTTAAGCAGAAACGGTTGTCCTCTAACCCCCATTCTTCACCCTCTGAACTCGAAATTTCAACCTTTTTGCTTGAAACTCCGCTCTCTGAACCTGAAACTTCGAGATTTTTACTCCAAAAAATAAGCTCAGAACCCGGAATGTTGAGCAAATTGCTCCATCCTTCGAGTTCTGAGCCTCACCGATCGCCCTCTGAGGTCAATTTACCGAGCTATTTTCTACACCATTGCCCCTTCAGTCTGCACCTTGCGAGACTTGCGGGCAAACCGCTTACCCATCTCATCCGCCACCGCATCTAATCCAGAACTCTTGCCGCTTGCCTTGGCAAAGTTATAGACCACCAACGCCGCTGCATAGGCATCACTGCCCACTGCCATCACCGTATCATCCACCAACTCTTGCAACTGCGTCAGCGATAGAAAAACCGGGTACAACCCCTGAAACAACTCCACATCCCGCTTCATCTCCTCCAGGTCAAACGATCGCGGCAAGAAATCAGGATTCTGCGTCGCCACCTCCAACGCCTTATTCATAAACGCCTGACTCTTATCGCCCATCTTCGGTAACGACTTCCGCTGCTCCGGAGTCAGTATGCGATCGCTCGGACTACGTCTAATGGCGATTAATGGCGATTTGTCCAATATCCAGTCGGCTATGCTTCTCTGGGAGGCTTATGATCGAAGAACGAATGGCGAGGGTTTCTATGCAGTCCACAACCACCAATCCAGTCCGCTGGACAGTTGCTGACCTAGCGATTTTTGAAGGCGATCGCGCCAAGCGCTATGAGATTATTGACGGAGAACTATTTGTGACCAGGGCACCCAATTGGAAGCATCAAGAAGTTTGTGGCAATATTGTCACTTTATTAAAGCTCTGGTCTGATGAAAGTGGGTTAGGCAGAGCCGCCATAAACCCTGGCATTGTTTTCTCGGAATCAGATAGTGTGATTCCCGATGTGGTTTGGGCAAGCCATGAACGATTGGAACGGTTGCTGGATGAAGCTGGACATTTAACGGCTGCACCGGAGTTGGTAGTTGAGGTGCTGTCTCCGGGTAAGACGAATGAAAACCGCGATCGGGAAGCCAAGTTGAAGTTGTATTCAGTCCGAGGGGTGTTGGAATACTGGATTGTGAATTGGCAGGAACAAAGTGTTGAAGTGTGTCGCCGCGAGAATGCGATGCTGAAGCTAGTTGCAACGCTTTATTCCCAAGATGAAATCACCAGTCCAATTCTGCCTAGTTTTAGCTGTTTGGTAAGTAGACTGTTCTAGGTAAATAACCTCAAGATCTTGGATGCGATCGCTAACAAGGTGAATCGGCAAAGCATCCGCTGTGCGATCGCTCAGACTACCTATCCCTAATGGCGATTTGTCCAGTATCCAGTTGGCTAGATTATCATAATCCCAGAATAATCTCCTCTCGGTTTGCTCACCTATGAATAACCGCATTATTAAAGATCCATCATTTCCAATGCGCCATGCTCAGGTGACGGAGCTGAAAAATACTGCCAAAGTCGCTGATCTGGCAAAAGATGCCGATGTTCTCATTACTCGTAATGGGGAGACCATTGCCTACTTGGTCAATCCAGAACATTATGAAGCACTGATTTCAGCCTGGAATGAATTGCGAATCAAGGTCAGCCAAACTGTGTTATCCAGCTATGAGCAGCAGCATGGGGGGTTGCAACGATTGGATCAGGCGATTCTCTGCGAGACGGCAGAGCCGATCGCGGCTGCCCAGCGAGGAGAGTGGGCACCTCCTGAAGAAGAGGCTGAGGTGTTTGAGGACTAAATGAAAGTCACGTTTCAGCAAGCTGGTTAGCTTTTCTATTACAGACGAAATTAAAATTTTACTGAATTTTATCTATCGAAGCTGTTTTAATCTTAGTAAGCAAATCTACAAGCGGCTAAAGGGCGAATTCTTATAGTTTCAAGAAGACTTGAATCAAAACCAATACACTTGTTCATTAATTAAGAGGTTAAAGATGCTAGAAGGAGTACAAACAGCTCCAAAAGTTTTCATCAGCTATAGCTGGGATTGTCCGGAGCATAAGGACAGAGTCCTCCTTCTCGCAAATAGCCTAAAAAAATACGGAATTGATAGCAAAATCGATCGGTATCAACAAGCACCTCCTGAAGGGTGGTATCGGTGGATGATGAATCAAATTGATGAATCTGATTTTGTGCTCATAGTTTGTACTGAGAAATACAATCTCCGATACCGAAACAAGGCAGAACAGGGACAGGGACGAGGAGTTACATGGGAAGGTGGCTTGATTATTGCAGAGCTTTATGATGGACAAGGAATTAATGATAAATACATTCCTGTTTTATTGTCTCCTGATGGGGAGAAATATATTCCTCGAAGCCTTCAAGCTTACACTGTTTATCGGTTGTTTGATGAGCAATACGACGCAAAAATTCCAGGAGAATTTCAAAATCTATATCGGCATCTTAGCAAGCAGCCAGAGTACGAAGAACCGAAGTTAGGTAAACGCATAATATTACCTCCGATCCAACCTGCACCCTCAAATGTGGGTATCGATGGTGCAATTGTAAAAGGTGAAGACATTGCCAATGAGCTTGCCTCTGATAGGGGCGTGAACTATACCCAACTAGAAGAACTGCTGAAAGCTGGAGAGTGGGAAAAAGCAGACCAGGAAACAGCGGATCGAATGCGTGAGGTCATGGGGCGACTAACGGGGAGTTTTCCTAGTAACCTTCTTTACGATGAAGATATCGAGAAATTTCCCTGCACGGATCTCCGCACGATCAATCAACTCTGGGTGAAGTACAGTAAGGGCAGATTTGGCTTCAGTGTCCAACAGAAACTTTATCTAGACTGTGGAGCTAAGCTAGATGGAAAGTATCCAGGTGATAAGATCTTTAATGAGTTTTGTGTTCGGATAGGCTGGTTTGAGTACTGGGAAAAGAGAAAAGAGTTAACTTTTGACATCTCTGCGACCCCAGGGCACCTTCCAACTATGCCTCCGTTTTATCGCACACGATCAGTGACAAATAGAGGTTTGAACCCTCCCATTGTTAATTTGTTTTTTAATATACCGAATGAAGAGCAGTGGCTTGAAAGTTCTTGGAGATTTTGTCTTCCTCTCCTTCTCTCTCGCAAAGACTTGAAACTATAGCTCTTAACGGTTTAGACATTCCTTAAGATTTATAATAAATTTTTTTACGAAAAGACTGCGTTGCAGTGATCCCATACCTGGCATCGGGCGCTAGGTTTTAGACTACGTAACTTGAGATCATTGCCGTTTGATGAGATTGTAGCAATTCGCTTCAACAAACGTCTTTGCAGCTTCATGAATTAAGGATTAGCTGGCAATGGCATATTTAGAAGCGCGATCGTGATCAAAAACGTAATTAAATAGGGAAGATTTGCCCAGGATTGGAGAATGCTATCTTTGCTGAACAGTTGGCTCAGAAAATTTGGCGATAAATCGGGGATGAGAAAGTTTCTTCCCTTTTGTCGCATTTGCTCTATCCATTGTTCATCATCATGGGAAGCATAACCGCCAATAATCCGAACTAGTCGATTAAAATTCTTCCGAAATGCCTTCTCTAGATATAAATAATAGATATCCAATACACCAAACAAAGCAAAAGCAATGAACGCCAGAGCAAATAAAATCGAACTTTTACTGGTAAAACCATAGCCAACGATCGCTGCCCAAACTGTCAAACCAACCTGTTTAACCGTGAGCGAGTTATTTGCCATTCGAGCAATCACGTTTTGCAACATCTCGCTTTGTTTTATCAGATATTCGTTATTCTTTTCAACCCAGTCTAAATAGTTAGTTGACATAGTTTTCAGAACAGCAAGGTTTGCCTAACTCTAGAATTTTATTAATCGTTCTGGAAGAGTATTTGTTGTAGCTTCAAGTAGCCAATTTGACAGGCTGAAAAATCACAGGCTTCCAGGTACTCAAATGGATACCATTCATTTTTGGCGATCGACTCCATATAGGTACCATCCTGTTGAGCCACATCTGGTTTCATGTTTGTGACATCAGCATAGTACAGATAGCAGATCTCATTCACCTGAGTTCCCACAATATACTGACCCATCGGTGAAGCCTGAACCCGATAGCCCGTTTCCTCATACACTTCTCTTTTAGCCGCCGCTTCCGGCGATTCCCCCTCCTCTAACGCCCCCGTAACCGGACAGGGAAACAGCCTGAACTTTCCATCTACTTCTCGATTATCAATACAAAGATGCTGCTGGCGAATTAAAACTTCATACTGTTCCGGCTTTTCGCCACTTCTTTTCAAGAGAAACACCGCAACAGAATCCTTACCCTTACGCTCCAAGTATTGAAACCCTCTAGGCGATTCCTTAACTGCGATCCATTGAGTGCTAAAAATAATCCTATCCATATCCATTGTCCACAGCCCCACCAGTTCTCGATCGCCTTAGAGTACATCAGCAATCACGCGATCGCTACTCTTTTCCTCTATTTTCAACGCGATCGCCCCTCTCTCTGTAGGTTAGATTGAGCACCGTCAAGTTCTTGCTGTAAATCATTGGATGAAGTGAAACCCAACTGCAATCGATCGCTCCATTCCTGAGAGTATCTAGCAACTTGCAGGCGATCGTGTCAGGGAGACGCTGTGCGTTAAAATCAAGCTATAAAACTGGAGTTTCCTATGAATCTTCATGTTGCCGCCCAATCTTCATCTGACATCACACTGCACATTTTGTTAGAGCAGCAAGCAAATGGTCATATTCGGGCAACAGTCCCTGCTTTGCAAAATTGCTCAGTAGAACGAGCAACGAGAGAAGAGGCATTGGAAGCAATTCAGCAGCTTTTATTGGAACGGTTAGCCGCTATTAAAGCCTGCGTGGCACTAATAAGCAGGTGCTCCACTGGTAATCATCTCCATTGACTTGGTGATGAATAGAGGTGGTTCTGTTCGAGGCAGGTTGCGCGGCTTGCGGATTTTAGTCCGGGTGGACTGAGAGGGCAGAACCTCTACCTCAGTTAATTCTAACTGGGTGGAGGCTTCAAGGAGGGGAGTGCTGTCCTCGCGATCGCTGGGGTTGGGTTGCATCATGGCTCATTACGCTGAAAAGAACTATACGGAGCCAAAACGCCATACTCAGGTTCTTGCGAGGCAGGAACCTTTGCCCTTTTCAACGATTGAGTTTGCTAACCTATCAGTAATGGGCAGGTCACAACCTATCCAACCGGGAAGAGCATATCGTTGATATGGTCGTTCTGGCTTTAACCGAAGCATCGAAGGCACCAGGACTTCACCCGCCAAGACGATTTCCTGGTGTTTTCAAGCTTTAAAGGGCATGGGTTTTTAGAGTCTCCATCATAAATTTGGGCTTACTCGATTCCTTGTACGGAAAGCATTCCCCGAGCAATGCGCTCGATGAATTCGGAACGAGACAGAAAGAATGCAGCGGCTAACTCATCCAGCTTTTCAACTCCGGTGGGAGTGAGTGCAATCATGGTCGGCTTCTTGAGTTCTCCATAGAGCTGATCCCGCCCTTTCCGTTTCGGTTTTTGAGGCTCCATAGCTGCGGTTACTAATCTTATATAAGAAATTACCACGGACTGCCAAGAATAATAGACCAGAACTGTCCAGATGGATAGAGTTGCTCTTTGATTCCGTGACCAGATGGATCAATAATTCCCTTGCCGTTCCGTTTGATGGTTTACAGCATTATTTGAAGTATTTGATGCTAAGTAGCTGGGCGCAATTAAACGCAGGATAGAAAAAGGGGGGCAGGGGGATATTTCCCTGCATGGGGGTAACGTCCCAACCCCCCTTTCCTACACTCATTTACAACCAACTTACTTTACTTCTTCTTAGAAGAACCAGAGTTTTGTAACATCACCGGGCGTAGAACCCAAAGTAGAAAAGCCACACTAAGGATGATAGAAGCTGGAGTGTTGTATTCCAGCAACCAAGCTGGATCAATTGGTTTTGTTGTTGTACTAGGTTGGCTAGTGTAAGTTTTGAGCTGCACTTGAGACATTGAACTTTCTCCTTGGCTATCTATGTCTCTATCAACCTTAGATACCTATGTCAAAAAGCACCATTTTCGGCTCAGTATTGTCACCCTCTCTAAAAGTGAGCCAGAATTGAGCTACCAACAAGTCTGTTGGAGGATAAGCATGGCGGTTTCTCTCAGAGCGTCCGAACAAGGTCTAAAAATTGTTGATCAACTTAGAAGGAAGAAAGGCTGGTCTGTAACAGCTGCTAGTTGGTGTGACGCTGCTCGAACCTCAGTAGCGACCTTGAAGCGATTTAGGGGAAGGCTGCCGATTCAACAAGATGCTTTTATCTCAATTTGTAAGGCTGTGGGAATAAAAAACTGGGAAGAGATTGTTGATAAAAGTCCAACATCAGAAACAGCTTCATACATAGAGTTCTTAGTTTATAAAGACGATGAATGGGTGGGTAGGGAATCGTTGACTGAAGAATTAAGTAATAGGTTACGTGGCTCATGTCGTATTTTGCTATTGGTGGGAATAACGGGTGTTGGCAAGACAGCTCTTGCTGAAAGGCTAGTAGACAAATTGCGAGGAAATTGGATAGAAAGCAGAGAGAATTTTGAAAACAAGAATAAAGCGTTAGACTTTGGCAGTGTAGCTGCTGAATGGTTGACCAAGTGGGGAGAAACCGTTCCACAGGATCAACGCACGTCCCAGCAGTTGCTACAGCGGTTAATCAAACACCTGCGGGAACACCAGCATTTAATTCTAATGGATTCTCTTGAGTGTCTACTGAAGGGGAACGAGGAGGATGGCTGGGGTGATTTTGTTGATGAGTGGTGGGGCAAATTCTTTTTCAGTTTGTTATCAGAAGCATCTTGTAAAAGTCGTTTAATCCTTACGTCCCAGGATTTTCCAGCTCAATTAGAAAGGGAATGCGATCGCTACAACAATCTTCATTCCCAGCTTATAAAAGGATTAGAGACGCCCGAACAGATAGCATTCTTTCAAAAAGCTGAACTAGATGGCAATCTAGAATCTCCCCATAGTCCTTTGCGGTTAATTGGGGAAGTGTACGATGGACATCCCCTCGCCTTACGGGTGATTGCAGGAGAAATTAAAACATCATGGCAGCGAAATGTACAAGCTTATTGGAATGAAAACCGTCGGGGGATTGAAGAGGTAAAAGAGTCACTGGAGCAAGCGCGTCAACAAGGAATCGTCAAAGGAGAAGCGGATCGGTGGAAGCTAGACTCCTACACTAATGCTTTACGACAAATAGTCAAAGAAAGGTTAGAAAAAACACTTGAGCGATTAAAAAAAGATGTCTATGAAGCCTACTTTTTGCTTTGCACTGCATCGGTGTATCGATGCGAAGTTAAAGAAAAGTGGTGGTTGAGTAATTTAGAAGATGAGGGTTACAGTGAGGAGCAGCAGAAGGCCGCAGTGCAGGCTCTACGCGATCGCTACTTGATTGAAGAGGGTGGAATTGACCACGAATTTGAGAGACTAGTGGAACAACATAATCTTATTCGTAGTGTGGCGATTGATCATCGATTAAAGTTACCAGAAAACTGAATAGTTGGGAGAGACTATGACAACTACATTGGCACCATCTGGTGAGTTAATTTTGACAGAGTTGGGCATTGATCCTAGAAATCTGCGTGTTGACTTCCCAACTCGCGAGATGCGTCTTCAGTACAGAGCAATCGCCAACTGGCTCACAGATTACACACCGAAGTCGGATGCTACTAATCTAGAGAAAGTGAAGGGCTTATTGGAGGCATTCTACCATCTTTGCAATGTGAAAGACTGGGAAAAAGCCAAAACAACAGCAATTCTCAGTATGGAAATTTAGCTGGTATTCGGCGGGATGTCTAGCTCTAGCCCTTGCAGCATGAAGGTAAGCAGATGATCCCAACTGTCGAAATACATGTACCGGGTTAACGCCCGCAAA
>JAAUSF010000124.1 GCA_012033255.1 Cyanobacteria bacterium RU_5_0 | reverse complement strand
GCAAAAGTTTGGTGAAGAACTTTGAGCGCACCTTATCCCATGCCAAGACCCAAATCGATCTTTGCTTCGTCAGGCTAATGCTGAAGCGACTTTCAGCCGTTTCCTGAGATCTCAAATGGGTTCTATAAGGGGTTTGTTCGGTGTTCTTCTCTCACAACGTTATTAAGCTGATTTCGGTAGAATCAGGACAGATTGTTGAATGCCCAACTGGGTGGTGTTCCAGTTCTGTTGATTCCCTCTGCAAGACCTCCTATAGTCCCCTTGGCAAGGGGGACGGCGACAACCGGGGGTTCAGTAGCCACTGATCTGAAACACTACCTGCCCAACTGAAGTATCCATCCTGGGAACGAAATCTGTGAATCCTGTTGTAGACTACCTCCGCATTAGTTTAATCGATCGCTGCAATTTCCGATGCCAATACTGTATGCCAGAAGGCGCAGAGTCGGGCTACGTTCAGCAGCAGGATGTATTGACCAACGATGAACTCCTGACGCTCTTACGAGAAGTATTCATCCCCTGTGGCTTCACCCGATTTCGGCTGACTGGGGGAGAGCCGTTGCTCCGTCCGGGTGTTGTAGAGTTGGTCAGAGCGATCGCCTCCTTCTCTCAAACTCAAGATCTCGCCATGACCACTAATGCGTTTTTGCTGGCAACTATGGCGCAAGACTTGTATGACGCTGGATTACGGCGCATCAACATTAGCTTGGATTCATTGGAGCCAGAAACCTTCGATCGCATCATCGGCAATCGCGGGCGTTCTCGTTGGCAAAAAGTCTGGAATGGGATTCAAACCGCGCACAAGGTAGGATTTGACCCGCTTAAGCTGAATGTAGTGGTCATTCCGGGTGTCAACGATCACGAGGTTTTAGATTTAGCCGCCTTAAGTATCGATCGAGAATGGCATATCCGATTTATTGAGTTCATGCCGATCGGCAATGCAGGCTTGTTCACCGACAAAGGATGGGTTGATTCAGAGGAATTGCGGCAACGCATTCGCGATCGATGGGGGTTAACCGAAGGTCAGGTGCGTGGCAATGGTCCGGCGGATGTCTTTCAGATTCCAGGCGCGAAGGGAACGTTAGGGTTTATTAGTCAAATGTCAGAGTGTTTCTGCGATCGATGTAACCGGATGCGCCTTTCTGCGGATGGTTGGCTCCGCCCCTGTTTGCTCAACGAAACGGGGCAGCTTGATCTGAAAACAGCGTTGCGTTCTGGCATTGCTTTAGCTGACCTGCAAGCCGGAGTGCAAGAACTGTTGGCGGCTAAACCTGCAATCAACTACAAAATGCGAGACTCTGGCACAACCGGAGCATACTCCCGTACAATGTCCCAAATTGGCGGCTAGAAGGTATGGCAGTAATCAGTGTGGTTAGGACATTGCCCAAGGCTGAAAGGCAAACGGTCAATCCATCCTGACTCAGCACTCAGTCCTCAGAACTCAGCACTTAGCTATAATAACGATGCAAGATGTCACTCAGCCCAGAATGACCCAACTGACAGCCATCAATGCCGCGAAAGCTCTCACGATCGTGCTGTTAACGGCTTGTGCGATTCGCTTTGGGATTCATGATTTTCGACAAGTCCTCTATCTGTGTTTACACATCAGCTATTGTGTGTGGTGGTTAGTAGAACAATGGCTTTTTCCCAGAAGACAGCACTATCTATTTAGCGAACCGACTGATGCGATCGGGTTGGTGTCGGCGTTGCTACTCGTCGGCGTGTTCTATGCCTTGCCTGGTTATCTGGCGTTTACCAATCCAATTCCGCTCTCGTTTGTGACGGCGGCGATCGCGTTACCCCTCTATATCTTTGGCAGTTTGATCAATACCAGTGCAGATATCCAAAAGCAAACCGCTAAGCAATGGGGAGCTAGCCTGGTTGAGAATGAAATTTGGCGGTTTTCTCGCAATATTAATTATTTTGGTGATCTATTGCGATATTTAAGCTTTAGTATCCTGGCAGGCTCAGGCTGGGCATACCTCGTGCCCGCTTTTGTCATCCTCATTTACCTCCAGCGCATTTTTCAAAAAGAACAAGCAATGGCTGAAAAATATCCGGGCTATGCAAACTATCAGCGATCGAGTGCTTACTTGATTCCTTTCCTCTGGTAAGGCTCACAAACACAAATAAGCTCTCTGACTGACGGATCAGAGAGCCTTATGAGAGACTAGACGGCGCATCGTAGCCGCGTCGATGCAACCAAACAAACACAGAAATTAAGCTTGACGGGAGTAATACTCAACCACGAGTAGCTCATTGACTTGGAGAGCAATCCATTCCCGCTCAACCACACTATTGACCTTGCCTTGTAACTTGTTCTTATCGAACTCTAAATGGCTGGGCAAATGGGCTAACCCAGGAAATTGCAGGTTTGCTTCTACCAGGTTACGCGACCGTTCGGTATCCCGCACCCCAATCACATCCCCTGGCTTGCATTGATAGCTAGGAATATTTACAACTCGTCCATTCACCGTAACATGACCATGCGTAACCAACTGTCGCGCCCCTGGAATAGTGGGACCCATTCCCAAGCGAAAAGCAGTATTATCTAACCGCATCTCCAGCAGTTGCAGGAGTACCTGACCTGTAGAACCTGCGGCTCGTCTTGCCTTCCGTACATAACGGAGCAGTTGCGTTTCCGTAACACCGTAATTGAAGCGCAGCTTTTGCTTTTCTTCTAAACGAACCGCATATTCTGACCGCTTCTTCCGAGCTTGACCATGTTGACCCGGTGGATATGCCCGTCTAGGAGTCTTGCGTGATAGTCCAGGCAGTTCACCCAGACGACGCACTACTCTGAGGCGAGGACCTCGATATCGCGACATCTAGCTTTCCTCTCTTTTACTCTGTAAAACTTACCCAAAGCTATCATTCTAGCTGTTTAGATTCCGAAATAGAACCTTTGTCCCTTGAAATTTAATAAATAGGTTCTGATTAATCTATTAGCGGAGCTTAATTTTTTAGCTATGATGATTGGGATCGATAATAACTAATCTTTAGGTGCAATATTGCGGACAGTCGTAAACACTCTGTGCTAGCATTGTTTACTAAAGGATATACCTCTGACGCTACCAAGACGGTACAGTAAGCCTCACACCTGCAATTATTTCTGAGTCAGAGTGTCTGCATTTCAATTTGAAGAAATTCATCAAAACCCGAATACTACCCTATGACTGAACGTGTTATGAGCCAACAGGTTGCTCATCCGATGGAAAAGTTTCAGCGCCAAGTTCGATCGCTCGTCCAATCCAAGCTCGTTAAACCAACGGATAGCCTTTGGAAAATCGCCCTGCTGTTTGGGGAGGAGTGGTCGTTTTGGAAGAGAGAGCTAGAGGATTTCGGCTTCTCGATGCAAGATCCAATTAGCGAACTGCTGCTGGTTGAAACTTGGGAAGAAGCTGAGTAAGGTTTAAGTTTTGAGTTTTAAGTTTTGAGTTGGATATACTTTAGAACTTAAAACTCATCACTCAAAACTACTTCTGAAGCTGGGTGATGCTCGGTCGAACCCGAACCCGGATCGCGATCGCCGTGATATTATCATGACCATTGAACTGGTTCGCCAGTTCGATTAATTGACTAACGCCTTGCTCCAAACTGGATTGAATGCTAAGCATCGGTTCTAGATAAGACTGCCAGTGAAGCTCTAGCAGGTCGTTGTCGGATAGACCATCAGAGCAAAGCAGGAAAATCATGTCTTCGTTTAGCTCCATGACCTTTACGTCGGGGCTAATGAAGTTTTCGTCTCGCGGTCCAAGGGCTTGAGTTAGTTGGTAAGCATCTGGGCGATTGTATGCAATATCAGGTTCGACACCGCGTTGAATTTCTCGCTGCCCTACTTCGTGGTCAACTGTTACCTGTTCGAGTCCTTGTCTCCGGCTAAAGCGATACAGACGGCTGTCTCCAACATGGGCGATGACGGCTTCGGTGTCTTGAACTAGCACCAGCACCAGCGTTGTTCCCATGCGCCCACTGCCAGAGCGAGCATTTTGCTGATTTCGATCGTAAATTGCCTGGTTTGCCAGATAAATGGCTTCACGGATATTCTGTTCATTCGGTAGCTTATCTTGCCAGTTAACCTCGAAATATTTCCGTAGGGTGTCTACGGCCAGGGCACTTGCGACTTCACCGCCTGCATGTCCACCCATACCGTCGCAGAGGATATATAGTCCTTTCGCACCGACAACACGCCCTTGCATCCCTTCGAGTTTGCGAACGGCGGTTTCAATGTAAAAGCAGTCTTCGTTGTGATCGCGCTGACGACCAATATCCGTTTGCCCCACATCTTCAATGCTGATCAACCGCATCGGCAGGACAACAGTGGGATCATCGCCGTCACTCGCTAGATCTTCATCGGCATCATCCAGTTCTAAAGCTTCCTCGATCGCCTCTTCGGTTGGGGTTAGATCGGCGGTAGACGGCTCTGTGAATGCTCCAGGTGTCCAGATTGGCAAATCAGGATCGGGATTGGCGGGCTGTGCCTCATCAAGGGGGAGATTAGTTGGGGTTGGGTCGGCTGATTCAGGAAAAGTCATGAGTTTGGTTTGATCAGATTGCAGGGGGGCAGCGATCGCTTCAATGCGCGATCGTAATACATCTACAGAGACAATGTCTCCCGTTTGCAAATCGCGGCAAAGCAAAAATAGATCGCCATTCTGAGTTCGTCGAGATTGCTCAAATAAAGTTTGCCAAAGATATCCCAAGTCTTGTAAGCATGGAGGTTGGTTCGGGTCATCGGTGTAAAGACGCTGGAGACAGAGTGCATAATCTTCTGCGTCTATTCGTAAATTATCTAGCTCTAGAAGGCTGCGACAGCAACGATGGGGTTGCAAAACTGCCCAATAATCGACTACTTCGCGCAACCAATGCAAAATTTGGAGGAGAGAAACGGGTTTCTTGCGCCAAAAATCAACGAGTTGCAGCAAATCAGTACGATCTTCCAACAAGATTACATCAATCCCACTATGTTCCCAAGCATCATGCAGGATGGGTAGAGGTAATGAGGGATAAAGTTCTTGAAGAATCAGGTAAGAACGAGCGATCGCTGGAATTTTCAGGGTTTGGGCAATGGTTTCTTTCTGCAAGACGCTAAATGAAAGAGGTTTCTGATAATACAACGGATCAAGCAATGAAGGTTGAAGCGGTTGGCAATCTAGTACTCTCGTTTCGATTTTGGTTGCCTTTTCAGATCGCTCCGGCAGCGGCTCCAATAATTGATAGCGTTGTTGAATGTCTAGATAACCATCGACAGGCATGAATACGGGAGCGCTCGGCATCACACGTTCAAGTTCAGGATTGCATTCCAATTCATTCTGAGCGATCGTGTCACCTACCAGGCTAAGCTCTGGTTCTCGACATAGTTGCCGATTCCAGAGCGGAGAGGAAAGAATCACTCGCCAAATTGTCCCCGTCGTGGTGCCACAGTGAGGGCAATGTTCAATGTCCAGCGACACTAAAGTACCGCACCTTGGGCATTCTTTTTCAGTAAGCGAACGCCCGCAGTTCTGACAAAATTTGTGAACATCCGGATTTTCAGACTGACAGTGAAGACAGACAAGCATCTGGGAACTTTCCTCAACTCCCGGTGTAAATCGTTTGAGGCTAAGAGCCTATCCGAGAACCTCGATCGCATTTGATGTATCCCAGGTAGGGTGGGCATTGCCCGCCCGACAAAATGGGTTTTCGGACAGGCTCTAAGAGGGTTTAGCCTACACAACCTCTATGTAGTGGGCAGAAATCCGCGAAAAACCTGCTTTCGTACTAGGTTATATGATAGGTTTGTAGGACTGTATCTGGTCTAGACCCCCTCAGAGTACCCATGATCGAAGAGTAACTCGCAGAGATTCCATCCAAAGCTAGCTTTCTTCAATTCAAGTGGGTAGATCTGAAAGGGATCGATTGCGTAAAGATTCGTTGGATGATTTTTGGCAGGTTATGTCCACTCTCGCTCCTTGGACATTGAGAGGTCAGATTTTTGCTTGGGGTAAGCAAACGTATCTAATGGGCGTTTTGAATGTCACTCCAGACAGCTTCAGCGACGGTGGATTGTTCAATACGCTAGAGGCGGCTGTGGCTCAAGCAGAGCAAATGGTGAAGGCAGGTGCCCACATTTTGGATATTGGTGGACAATCGACCCGTCCTCAAGCTGATGAGGTGCCTTTGACAGAAGAATTAGATCGCGTGATCCCTGTAATTACAGCACTGCGAAGCAAGGGGGCGATCGCTTCTACCCTCGATCCAACTCTCGATCCAATCCCGGTTACATCAATCCCCATTTCCGTTGATACGACTCGTGCGGCTGTTGCTCAAGCGGCTATTCAAGCTGGGGCAGACCTCGTGAACGACATCTCTGGTGCCACATATGACCCGGATATGTTGGCGATCGTGGCAGACCTGGGAGTGTCGATCGTGCTGATGCATAGGCGCGGTACTCCCAAAACTATGCAAAAACTGACCCAGTATGAAAACTTGATTAGCGAAATTTATGAATTTCTGGCGCGTCGAGTCGATGCTGCCGTTGCTGCCGGAATTAACCCAACCCGAATCGTGCTTGATCCTGGCATTGGGTTCGCCAAAACCTATGCTCAAAATTTGGAGATCTTGCGACAGGTTGGAACATTTCGCAGTCTGGGTTGCCCAGTTTTAATTGGAGCATCCCGGAAGAGCTTCATCGGTAATATCCTTGATCAGCCTGACCCCAAACAGCGGGTTTGGGGGACGGCGGCGGCATGTTGTGCGGCGATCGCCAATTCTGCCGATGTGGTGAGAGTTCACGATATTGCCGAAATGCGTGATGTCTGTCGAGTCGCAGACGCAATTTGGCGGTAAACCCCAAAGAGAACCAACAGGATATTGAAACACCGAAAAGTTGCTTTAGCTTGGAGAGAAGTCAATCTTCTGTTGCATTCTTTTCGGATTGGCGACGGTTTGGGTAATCTTCATTGGGTGCAATCAGTTCTGCAAGTCCTTGTGTTAAATCTCTAGGATTGATGAAGACAATCTTGGAATTGTCACTCTCACCCAGTTTATAGTTTGCTTCAACATATCGCTGAGCGACTAGATACTTCAAGATTTGCTGTGGATCCGTTCCAGGGGGCATAGCTTCAGCGATCGTGCGAACCGATTCGGCGATCGCTTCAGCACTCCGAATCGTGGCTTGCTTGACACCATCCGCTTCGGCGATCGAGGCACGACGGGCGCTTTCGGCGGCTCGTTCTCTCTCCAAGGATTCAATCACGCTCTTAGGAGGCTTGATATCTTGAATCTCCACACGAGTCACTTTAACGCCCCACGGTTCTGTTGCTTCGTCCAACGCTTCTAGCAGAGTGCGAATCACTCGTTCACGGCTAGAGTTGGTTTCCTGGAGGGTCATCTGACCGATTTCAGAGCGGAGAGTCGTTGTTACCAGGTTTCGGATAGCTTCCGCAACGTCGTCAATTGCGTAAAATGCCCGTTCTGACTCAAAAATTTTCCAAAATACAACAGCATCCACAACGACTCGAACGTTGTCTTGCGTTGTGGCATCGCTAGGGGGAATATCGAGGATCTGTTCCTTTAAAGGCACCTCAATCACTAATTCATCCACAAAGGGAATAATGCCGAAGTTCAATCCGGCAGCCAGCTTACGGTGATATCGACCGAGGCGCTCGACCAATACCTCATTCCCTTCCGTAACTCGCCTTGTTGAGCCAACAGTGGCAGCGACGACTGTTAAGACGAAGGCAAATACCCATGCAAGTGAGCTACCCATGAATGTGATTCTCCTACCAAAAAGGATGAAGAGGAAGTGAAGAAGGAAAGCCTAGTGTAGTTTCAACTGTTAAGATTACACGCTAAAGACAGCCGCAGCGTAGCCACTTCAGTAAACATTTTGCACAGAGGGCTAATCTTTTCAATGCCGCTAATTCTAATCTATTCAATCTGCATTAAAACGTCAGAAAGAGAGAGGCAATTGTATAGCAATATGTACTAGCTTGACGTATGGTGATCGATATAATCGTTTGACTCAGAGAAATTAGTGGGTAGCACAATCAACGTCAAACCTTGACGACCGACCACATGAACCGTTTCGCCAGGATGAATGGCAATGTCAGAAATCTGACAGCGGGCTTTCCAAGGAGAGCCTTCATAGGAGACAATACCCACTCCTCCAGTGGGAATGGTTTCTGAGACAATTGCCTCTGTGCTAGGGTTGAGGTCTTTTGCCCGTTTGGGAACCAAACCGCGTAGGACGACCGAAAGGGCGATCGACAATATCCCCCAAATGACAACTTGATAGGTCAATAAAGGAACCGTCAACGATGCCATTGCCGTGATCAATGCCGCAATCCCCAAAGCGGCAACAGTTGGTTCTCCTACAACCATTCCTAGCAAGAGAAATATTAGCCCTAGCCCTAGCCAAAGCGCATAGGGTTGATTCGCTATCAGTTCTAATAAGTTCACAGTAGACTCCGCCCTTTATTCAGTGGATATGAAAAGCAGATCAACGTATCTGTATTAAATGTAGCGGAGGAAATGTTAAGTGTTTTCAATCCTGTCCGGATACAGAACCTACATAGAAGAAAGTTAACTTTGCTTCAAGTTGTTTTATTAGCGTTGAAACTAATACTCCACCCTGCTTAAGTTTTGCAGGATCGATATGGCACTCTCGTCAAGAGCCTCGTTTTCGACGATCGCGCCGCCGCCGTGTCTCCTTCAGCTTGAAAAACTGATGACTGACGAACGGCATTCCAGGCAGAATAAACATCACGAGGGGTAAGTCATTTAGGCAGATGAGATTGACATTACAAGTATCCTGGTGTGCCGATCGGTTCTTAGAGAGGGTGCTGGCGACAAGTTGTTCCATTGGCAGTGCTGCCATTTTTAGCCAGTTAGCAAAATTGGGTGGCAGTTCTGCATTAAGCCGCAGTTTTAGATCTCCCGTTGAAAAAGATTGAGCATACGCTGGCGTAAGAAATGGGGCATAGTCTTTGGCGTCCGGCGTGAGTTGATTGACAAAGGCTAACGTGACCCCTTTCAACAATCGCCGCAAGGATTCTGTTTCATCATCCTGACGCTCTCGGACAAAAACGCTCTGCGTGAGGGCGCGGTTGAGGTTCGCTGGATCACCAATGCTCAGATGAGTGGCACCGATCGCCGTCAAGAGATACTTCGATGTGTGCAATTGCGTGAAGGGCAAGAATTGTTGACTCACCGCAGGCGTGATCGAATCGTTGGATGCTGCCAGCATCAGGGTCGGAACCTTGACTTGGGCTAACCCCTGCTCATCAAATAGCCGACCAATCACTGGATTGAGAACGATCGCCTGCACAATCCGTTTGTCTTGCAAAGCGGGGAGAGGGTCGCTCAAGTCAGCGGCATTACACTGAAGTAGATCCGCCGGTGAAAACATGACCGGCTCAGGATCATTGCAGAACTGCCGCAAGTGATTCAGGTTAGGCTGTGCGCCAGCCAATGCCAGTGCCGTATAGCCTCCCAATGAGTGACCGACGATCACCACCTCGTCGGTGTTGAATTTGCCACGAAGCGGGTTAGAGAACCGATCGAGACGCTTGAGCCGATCGAGCAAGAAACTGACATCTTTGGGGCGATTGATAAATTCGCTTGCCGGGAGAATACTGCCGGTCTTGTCGCCCGATCGATTCATTCGATCGCCTGTCAGCCATGCCACATTACTGCCGGGATGCTCTAGAGCCGCAACCGTGAAGCCATAGGAGGCAAAATGTTGTGCCAAATAGCCTAGAAAGCGGCGATCTGCCCCAAATCCGTGGGAAATGACGATCAACGGTCCTTGAGTGCGCCGACTCCAGTAAAGATCGACTGGAATAGAGCGATCGCGCTCATAATCGCGTAACGTTAATGTTTGCTTCCAGACCCAATACGGTCCAGATTGAGTCGGATCAAGCTTTGCCTGAATGGGTTCGCTATCGACCGTCAGTTCCCGATCTAGAACAGAACTCAACATCTGCCCCTGCCAGTAGGGTAGATTCAACTGGGATGCTAAAGCGACCGCTGAGCCAGCATCAACCGTTACAGTTTTTTCTGGAAGGGTTTTGAGAAATCCGAGGAGGCTAATTCCGTCTGGTTGCTTAGCGGCTTGAGTCAAGGCAGTCTGGAGTTGAACGGCATCAGTATCAGGAATAGCCACTTGTAGCGTATTTAGAAATCGTTCTCCGGCTGAGGAGTGCAGTAAATCTTCTACAAGTTTCTTACCCACGTTGGGATCAAGTTGGAGACGAGTGCGGAGGGCGTGTCGGATATCTTCTGTCAGCAGGGGGGAATATAACCTCAACCCATCCGGGATTTCCCCAGTTTCCGCAAAGTGTTCTAAATCAGAAATGGCGACGGATTGTTGAATGGGACCCAAACGAACCATCAAACGTTCTGCGGCTAGCCCTGGTGAGGTGATTCCCCATCCCAACGCGAGGACTAAGCTACTAACGAGTCCATTGATCCATCGATGGTGCCAGTGGCGAGGCGATTTACCTGATCGCAAAACAGTCTCAAGGTGGGGCTTGCTAGACATGAAGCTACTCGGATGAGGGCTAAACCGATATAACTGGGGAGTTCTCTCTGACATTTTGATAGGGGTTCAAGCTGAGAAACTTCAAACTCTCGAATCTATGACCTTGAGTTGCCTTTATCAATCGAAGGCGAGGGCTTGAAGGTTCCGACTGCCCATTGAGACACCGGATACTTCAATGTAAAGCTCAAAATCTAAAATCGCTAGTCGGGTAGGCGGCGAGGGCTGAGTTTTAGAGGATGTTTGAAACGTATCAATCAGTCTGCATTTGCCCCCCAAATCCCCCAATTCTAGGGAACTTCTGCTCCGATTTCCCCCAAGTTTGGGGGGCTAGGGGCGGATCGGGCGATCGTTGCCACTTTTCAAGCATCCTCTTAGATATGCCTATAATATTTCCCTATATTCTTAGATGAATTTCAACCTACAGGTTTATATTTCTTAAAGTTGTATCACGGGTGCTTCTTGATCGAGCCAGACAATTTGACGAGCCAAATCAGATAATTGTGCCCCTCGTTGCCCCTGAGAGCGGGCTTGGCGACAAATTAGGTCAATCGGAGTATCGACGATCGCATCAACGAGATGAGTGAAATGAGTTTGCCGCACGATCGCCACCGGAATTTCTTTGAGCAACCAACGGCTACCGCGATAACCATAGTCTCGCAAAGTCATGTCTCGCGTCAAATTGATTCCATGCAACTCGTGCAAATAGCGGTTTGAGCGTCCATACCGTTGCCATTGGCTGCGAAGGTCTGCCAGCGTAGAGCGATGGCGGTGGCTGACGATCGCCTGTTCGGCGAATTGAATCTGCCAACCCGTCTGTCGTAAAATCCGCCAGCATATATCTGCATCGCCGCCTGTCGTCAGGTAAGGACGAAATAAACCGACCTGTTCGAGTGCCTGACGACGAATGGCTAAATTTGCTGTTTGTCCATAAGGGCAAAAGGGATGAGCAAGCGTATGGTTTTGAGAAAGCGTATCGTGGCGGTCAGCATACCGCTCCAGCAGGCTAGTTCCAGGTAGAGCCATTACTTCCCCCGCTACAATGCCGATCGCTGGATTGGCAAACGGCTGGATCAACTGATATAACCACTCTGGCTGAGGACGACAATCGACATCAGTGAATGCCAAAATTTCACCCGTCGCGGCTCTGATCCCCGTATTCCGGGCAGCATAAGAACTTTGAATTTCTATTTCACTTAATGGGCGGATAGATGAATGAGTTTGGGCAGCCACTTGGAGCCATTGAGGGGTGCGATCGCCACTGCCATTGTCTACCAACAAATATTCAACTCGCTCATTTGGATAACTCTGAGACTGCAAGCAATTCAATAGCTCTAGCAAATCTGCCTCGCCATTGTAAATCGGGATCACCACAGATACATGAGGCAAGCAAGAAGAGTTTGGCAGCATGATTGAATGAGGCATGGAGGTTTTGAGGATTAATCCGATCGTCAGTCCTGCCTTCAGGTTTCCCATCTGTGGAGATAAGCTACCCAATAAAAGAGTTCACCTTATCTCTAAAACAGTCTTCGCGATTGCCACGGCTTCTGTTGCATTCGCTGCCACAAAAACTCGATCGGCTCCTAGGGCTTTAAAAAATGTCTGACTTGTCGCATTGGTATTGAGCAAAATGACGGGTTTGTTCGCTTTAAGGGCGAGTGCTACTTCGGAAGCTGTTCCTGATCCCATGCCGCAAGCAAAGATGATATGGCTCGTTAGAACATTGATATTGTTTCGGGCACTTCCCATTCCCGTGAGAATCGGAATGTCTACTGCGGATGAAACTTCATCATCGTCAGAACTGGGCAAAATTCCGACGGTTAGCCCATTCGCTTGTTTTGCCCCCCGATTTGCCGCATCCATGACCCCTTCATTTCTGCCTCCAGTCAGCAAGATCCAATCTTGCTCTGCAATCTGTTTACCTAGCTCAAATGCAAGCTCCAAGTCGCTTGTGGTAGCTGTCTTACCGGGCCCCATGACCCCTGCGATCGGCTTTCTCATCAGACATCCCTCATCTCCCCACCTTCCTCGGAGGCTAACGGAATTGAACATTGAATGCGGGTGAGTGTGGATGGCGGTTGGCTTGGATCGTCTGTTATCGAGGGGATGGCTAAAACCTCTAAGCGACCGCTCATTAGTTCTAGGAGGGTTTGATTGATCAGGAGGGTGAGTCCGGGGGAAGCGGAGGGGCTGAGCGATCGGTTCATGACGGCTTCTTTGGTTAATGGATCGGGCTGTTTGTCTTGTTGCAGCGAGTCCATTAAGTCTATGGGATCTTGCCAGAAGCTAGCTGGACGTTCATCTTCAATCCAGAGGTTGACCCGATCGCCCTCTACGGGAAGCTGAACGTTGAGGCGAACGCAGCCTTCCTGCATGAGAGAAATAGGCGTATCGATTAAACTGACAAGAACTTGACGAAGCCAACGAGGATCTGCCAGCACGTAAATATCTGAGTCGGGTAGCTCGATTTCCAGACGCAGGTTCCGATTTTGAGCTTGCAGATGGGTGAACATCTGTACCTCTGCCAGCACATCTTGAAGTTCTAGGGGCTGAATTTGCAGCTTTTCGTTATCGTGAACGGCTTTGGAAACCTTGATCAATTCGTCTAAGAGTGCCAGCATTTTCTGGGCAGCGGTGTTTGCTTGGACAATAAAGTCTCGCTCCTCAGCCGGATCTTCGCAAAGATCCGCCAGAATTATTTGGTGCAGACTAATGACACTGTTGATGGGCGATCGCAACTCATGAGACGTTCGGGCTAAAAATCCAGCTTGAAACTTTGCCGTCTCCTTCGCCATCTGGTATGCCAGTTGGGTACGCCGAAGTTCCGCTAGCCATATCTGTTGGTCTGAAGGTTCAGTCCGTTGAACCGTAGAAGATGGGCTGTCTGGAAGAGTACTCTCAAGGGGTATCGCAGAGGATGGAACACTGTGGGAGAATGCGCTAGGGCGCGATCGTCCTATCCACCAGCCGCCCACTGTACCGATTCCTAAGCCTATGCCCAAAGCCGCTAAATTTGTCCAGACCATGTTTTACCAGAAACTCTAGATAGAGTATTTGTTAGGGGAGTTAGAAAGGGTGAAGGTTGAGGGATGAGGGATGAAAAGATTGTAGTTGTCCTTGATCCAATCTGTATAATTTTGCGAGTTCTCAAATTTACTTTTCTACCACACTCTGATCCGCAACATTCATCCTTCATCCTTCATCACTGTGATCTAATCTTCTCACTGTCGCTGCAATGAATGATCCAGAAGAGCAGTTACGTCAATTGGTTAAAGAGGCTTGCAGTCATCCACCCAGAAGCTCTGGACGGCAGCAAAGTCTAACGAAAATTATTCGGCTGACTTCAGGCAAACTTTGGAGAGAAAGCAGCCTCTATTACCAGGATGCCTTACAGCAGACCTGGATATATTTTTGTCAGAATGTTTGTGAAAACACAACGGCTGAACCCTATAACCCCGATCGAGGCAGTGTTAGTACTTGGCTAAATTCTTATTTGAAGCGACGGCTACAAGATTTTTATATTGATGGACAAAAGCAGCAGGCACGACGAGTTACGAATTTGTTCAGAAGTTCGCGATCGGGAGATATCAGTGAATTAGTTGATCCGGTTGAAAATTTGGCGGCTGCGCCAGATGTTCCGCCGATTTTGGAGGAGGTGAAAACTTGGGTGGAAGCCGATCGAACTGGCGAATTGCGACGGCTTTGTATAGAGGGGCATCCGACGGTGACGGCTCAAATGTTGATCTTGAGACGGTTGCCACCCGAAACGAGTTGGAAAGCGCTATCGGCGGAGATTGGGCTACCCGTTTCTACGTTGAGTAGTTTTTATCAGCGAAAATGTTTGCCGTGTTTGCGTAAATTTGGTGAGTCTGAGGGATATCTATGAAGGATGAAGGATGAAGGATGAAGGATGAATGAGCAACATTTTTAATCTCGAATTTGCGTTACCTCTGCCGATTACTCGGAATGCTTTGAGGTTGGCGGATCAGTTTGCCCGACAGCAACCCACCGTGCAGAAGGCAGATCAGGTTCGTCGTAATACGATCGCTGTTTGTGTGATGAATGATTACTTGCAATTGATGGGGATTTCCACAGATCTATCCGTTGGTGATAGCTGGAATCCGGTTGTGCGGTTGTGTGCGGATGTGGCGGATTTGGAGGTTGCCGGAGTGGGGCGATTGGAGTGTCGTCCGTTGTCTGAGCAGCCCGCTAGTCAAGTCTGTGCAATTCCGCCTGAAGTTTGGGAAGACCGGATTGGTTATGTGGTGGTACAGATTGATGAATCGTCGCAAGCGGCAGCGTTACTCGGATTTGTGGAAAGAGCGGCGGTTGAGGAGCTGCCTCTTAGCCAATTACAGTCGCCAGAGTTACTGATTCACCATCTCGATCGCCTCCTCTATCCAGTGTCCCCCGTTGCCCTTCCTCCGATCGCTCGTCCGGTTCGGGTTAATTTCAGGCAATGGCTCCAAAACACCTTTGAAGCAGGTTGGCAAACTGCCGAATCGCTTCTAAATCCGCCAGTGTTTGCTTATGGTTTTAGGAGTGCTGAGACGGTGCTTGAGCCAGCCAATGAAATCATTCGACGTGCTAAGCTAATTGACCTAGGGATTCAAACCGCCGATCGTACCCTCGTTTTGGTGGTGGAACTGATGCCAGAAGCGATTCTGCAAACTGTAGTTCGCTTACAGGTGCATCCCTCCGGAAATCAACTTTACTTACCTGCTCAAGTGCGGCTAACTGTACTGGATGAAGCAGGAGTAACATTCTTGGAAGCAGAGTCTAGAGAAGCGGATAACTATATCCAGCTACAGTTTAGAGGCAGTCCCGGTGAACGATTTAGCGTCCAGATTACACTCGATGATGCCAGCCTAATGGAGGAATTTGTGATTTGAGTGGTGCTGTACAAAAGTTGGTTGTCCTGAAACTGGGTGAAGGTAGCTTTGAGCAAGGGTTTCCCGTCACGTTGCAGATTGGGGATGACGGCGATCGCCCATTCACCGAAGTGGCAGGTCGGCTGGCTGCTGATCCAGAATTGCCGCGATATTATCAGCGTTGGCAGATGCTTTATCGCCGTTTAGGAGGCTTGCGATCGCGACTGGAAGCCCCTTCCATGCAGGTTACAAATGTTTCAGTGGTCAAAGATTGCAATTATGCAGCGCAAGCGTTAGGGGCACGGCTGAATACTTGGCTCCGCGCAGAATCATTCCGTCCGATTCGAGAGAAATGGCTCGAACAACTGCTGCCGACCGATACTATCCGGGTGATTCTCCAAAGTGAAGATCCGTTGATCCAACGTCTCCCCTGGCATCTGTGGGATGTGATCGATCGCTACACTCGCTCCGAAATTTCCCTCAGTTTGCCTATTTATGAACGAGTGACCCGCCTTCCCAGTCCCAAGTCAACTATTAAAGTATTAGCCATTCTGGGAAACAGCCGAGGCATTGACATCCAAGCCGATCGCCTCCTGCTCGAACAACTCCCCGATGCAGAAGTATGTTTTCTCATTGAACCAGAGCGGCAAACCCTGACCGAGCAACTCTGGGCAAAATCCTGGGATATTTTGTTCTTTGCTGGACACAGTTCGAGTCGAGGCGCAGAGAACCAGGGGAATATTAGCGTGACAGAGTATCGGAGTGACGGAGCATCGGAGCATTCTCACCCCCTATCCCTTCATCCCTTCATCCCCTCATCCCCCTCCACGATCGAGGTTGGGCAAATTTTCATCAACGCGACTGACAGCCTGACGATCGGTGAACTCCGCTATGCTCTGAAAAAAGCCGTAGAGCGAGGGCTAAAGTTAGCCATTTTCAACTCTTGCGATGGGTTAGGGTTGGCACGAAATCTGGCAGACTTGCAGATTCCGCAAATGATTGTGATGCGCGAACCTGTGCCCGATCGCGTCGCTCAGGAGTTTCTCAAATCATTTCTGTCAGCATTCTCACATGGAGATCCATTCTATTTATCTGTACGGCAAGCGCGAGAAAAACTGCAAGGACTGGAAGATCGCTTCCCTTGCGCGACGTGGCTCCCGATGATTTGCCAAAATCCGGCAGAAGCACCGCCAACCTGGGAGAAATTGTTGGGTCGATCGAGCGATACGCAGCCCTACAAGCCCGCAAACCCACAAACCAGTTCTCCCCATCCCCCCGTCCTCCCTCACTCCCCCATCTCCCCATCCTCCATCTCCCATCC
>JAAUSF010000123.1 GCA_012033255.1 Cyanobacteria bacterium RU_5_0 | reverse complement strand
TCCGGGTCAAGTTGCCCGGCGTAGTGTCCTCGATTTGATGTTGAGTGGAGCGGTCGGTGGGTTGGGGCAATCCCGGTGTGGTTGCCCTGGCTGAGAGGGCAGACCCATCGGTCTGCCCCGACCGATTGCAAAATCAACTGATGGATGGCGTGGAGTTGGGGCAATCCCGGTGTGGTTGCCCTGGCTGAGAGGGCAGACACATAGGTCTGCCCCGACCGATTGCAAAATCAACAAAAAATTTACGGATGGGCAATTGCTGTAGAATGGGCACTGCCCATCAAAACTTGAACCGTTCACCTGGTAAACTTCGTGGGCGATGCCCACCCTACAATGTGTGGTCTTCTCATCCTTACATCCTTTCCCTTTCCCTGGGAATCCTAACAGCAGCGTTCTATTAAACTGCTATGCGTCTAATCATTATCTTGCTGTTAGCGTTGGGAATTTGCTTCCGGTTTGTCAATTTAGATCACAAGGTCTATTGGTTCGATGAGACGTTTACGTCACTGCGATCGGCGGGCTACACCGAAGCCGAAATCGTCCAGCATTTTGCCCAAACTTCCGTAGTGAATGCAGTCGATCTTCAGCAATATCAGCAGCCCGATCGCAGTCGAGGTATCCGCGATACGCTATATAGCTTGGCGATTGAAGATACGCAGCATCCCCCTCTTTACTATGTCTTGGCGAATGTCTGGATGCGATCGATCGGTAGTTCTGTCAGCGCGATGCGACTCTTATCAGTGTTGCTGAGTCTGCTGGTGTTCCCGTGTGCCTACTGGCTCTGCTGGGAGTTGTTTGTCGCGAGAGGGGCATTTCCCTTTCATTTGCCAGCGTGGATCATGATTGGACTGCTGGCTATCTCTCCGTTTCAGGTGCTATACGCTCAAGAATCACGACAGTATGGGCTTTGGAGTGTGACAACGCTATTGGCGACAGCCGCCTTATTACGGGCAGTGCGGTTGAATAGGTGGGCAGATTGGGGAATTTATGCGCTGACGTTGACGATCGGTTGCTACACTTTTTTGTTTACAGGATTAGTGGCGATCGCGCATGGTAGCTACATCCTCATGCTTGCAAAGTTTCGCCCCACCAAAACAGCAATGGCGTATCTGATAGCCAGCTTAATCGGGATTGCGGCATTTTCTCCTTGGATGGGGTCACTCGCCGCGAACCTCTCCCATGTGCAAACGGTAACAAGCTGGACAGGCAACGATCTAGCGAAGTCAGAATTACTTAGAAATTGGATACGGATTCTAGGACGCTTATTCTTTGACCAGGACAGTGAAGGGAATGATGGGAATCTCTGGATCGATCGCCCCATCAAGCTTGGCAGTTTCGTGCTGGTGATTGGAGCATTCTACTGGCTTTGTCGCCGTACTCCTAAATCGGTATGGTTACTCATGATCACGTTGGCAGGAATTCCGTTTCTGGCGTTGGCACTGGCTGATCTGATATTGGGAGGATTGCGATCGACGTATCCCCGTTATTTTATTCCGACGCTGCTGGCTGTGCAATTAGCCGTCGCGTATTTACTATCTGTGAATCTGGTGAATGCATCGTCCCGATTTCAACCCTATTGGCGAGGGATTGCCGCGATCGTTTTTGGGGTTGGCATTTGTTCTTGTATTCTCATTTCTCAATCACAAGTGTGGTGGATCAAGATTCATAACACTGAGAATCCTGCTGTCGTGCAGGTGCTGCAACATACCGCTCATCCGTTGCTAATTAGCGATGCAAAAACAGGCGATCTGCTATCGCTGAGCCATTCATTGCCTCCAACGATCGATCTAGTAATCCGCCCTCGTTGCTCCACTTGTCATCATGCTGGATCGCGAGGAATTGATCCATCTATTCTACAAATTCCGGAAGGGTATGAGGAAGTATTTCTCTATCATCCAAGAGCTTCAAAGGAGTGGAGGCGATCGTTAGCGCAAATGCAGAACTATCGAGCAGAACTCATTTCATTGAATCAAGATAAAGTTCTTTGGAGAATTGTTAGAAACCTAGATTAATAACGTTAGCTTATTTAATCTTTGTAAGTATAAGTTCTCCAATTAAATTACAGCTTTACAGTAATGGCTATCTTTTCAAATTGATAGCATTGATGAAAATCTAACGATTTGGCTTGCAACGAACGTAGCGTAAGCCAGCCTTTATCACCAAACGCTCACGATTGCAGGCTTTTCTAAAGTCTAAGAAATTCTTGAATTAATTTTCCAGAAAGCTTTAGAAATTCTTAGCGGGAAAGACTAAAAAAAACGAAAATTCCAAAATTTCGATCATTAGCTGAAAAACGCGCTACACAAAGACTTTTTGCCCTTACATTCTAAAAAAGTAGAGTTTAGTGACAGGCTATATTAGCCGTAGCATGTCGTTCTTTAATATGAAACCAGCACACAGCTACGTTTTAGTATTAGATCAAAATTCTAAAGATTTGCAAATGCTAGGAGGCTTGCTGAATCAGCTAAGATGCCCAATGGTGGTTGCAAGCTCTGCTGATCAGGCAATGGCAAAGGCAAAACAATCTCCTCCTTCCCTGATCATCCTGTCAGGAAATCAGCAAGATTGGTCGCAAACACTGATTTCTAGACTGCGAACGATCGCCAATCATTCTGGAGGGATTATGATTGTTGCACTTACCGATTCCCACGCTCCTAGTTGGTTACGTCAGGAAGAAAATCCAGGTTTAGATGGTTTTTTAGTCAAACCCTTAAACGGAGATGTGCTAACCTCTTTGGTGCAGTCTGCATGGGCACGACAAACGTATATGCCTTACCCTGGCATATCTGGATGAAAATTGATTAGGGTGAAAAAGAATAATCGCTTCTTGGCTTTGTGCTTATCATGCAATTTGCCCCTTTATATCCTCTGCTTCATAAAATTCTTAAACCAACTTTTCCAAACTGCCTTTGGTCAGGACGATCGGATTCACCCACGATCGCCCTCACCTTTGATGATGGACCGCACCCCCTACACACGCTGCAACTGCTGAAAGTCCTCGATCGCCACCAAATTCAAGCGAGTTTTTTCTGGTTGGGTGTCCAGGTCGAGCGGTATCCAGACATTGCTAGAGAAGTATGGCAACGCGGACACTGGGTTGGCCTTCATGGCTATCACCACTATTCGTTTCCTCGGCTGTCTGCGGTTGATCTAAAGCAGAGTTTACTCCAGACGCAAGCCGCGATCGCCCAAGCCTGTCAACTTGATCCAGCGTATGTTCAGGCTTATATTCGCGATGTCCGCCCCCCTAACGGCATCTTCACTCCTCAGACACTCCAATGCTTAAAGGAATGGCAATATCGTCCGGTGATGTGGAGTATTGTTCCAGAAGACTGGGTGCGACCAGGAATAAATATTGTGAGACAACGAGTGTTGACCCAAGCCCAAAACGGATCTGTCATTGTCCTACATGATGGTTATTTTGGCGGAGAAGACGTTGCAGAGACTGCCGATCGCCTGATTCCTACCCTACAAGAAAGAGGTTACGACTATGTAACGATCGATCGGCTCTGGCAACAGTTGCAAAAATAGAGCGTGGGAGAGGAAGCAGAGTTTGTAGGAATCTTCTATCCTAGGCAGGATCGATCGAGAAGGAATTACCACAACCGCAACTGCTAGCAGCATGGGGATTATGAAAGCGGAAGCCACCGCCCATTAGATCTTCTGAATAATCCAGGGTTAAGCCATCTAGATAAGTCCAGCTTTGGGGATTGATGATCACTGGGATGCCATTACAATTCAAGACTCGATCATCAGAAGCCGCCATCTCATCAAAATCCAGAGTGTAATGGAAGTCAGCACATCCGCCCGTCTTAATGCCTAGACGGAACAGAGCATCAGGATTGGAATACTTGGATTTAATCCGATTGATCTCGGCGATCGCTGCCCGACTGAGATGAATCATTATTACTAACCATAAAATCCCGTTTCCATACTCATCCTACATTAGAACTTTACCCAATCATTTCCACCTGTAAATTTTCTATTGATGGATGGCGTGGGGTCGGGGCAATCCCGGCGTGGTTGCCCTGGCTGAGAGGGCAATCCCGGCGTGGTTGCTCCGACCGATGGCAAAATCAATAAAAAACTTGCAGGTGGAATCATTTCGGACGATACGTTTCAAACAGCCTCTAAGGAGATTTCCAGCAAAGAATATACCAATTCGTAGCAAAGAATCTACCAATTCGTAGGATGGGCAAAGGGTCTTACCCGTGCCCATCATCAGCCAGAATCATGGATGGGCACGGATGCCTTTGCCCATCCTACGCAGGTATTTTATCTGTCGGAAATCTCCTAAGCCTTTTTGCCAAATTTAGCCTTCAGATCATCCAGCGTCGATTTTGATTCCGATCGTTTTTCCTGCGATTTTTCCTGCGATTTTTCCTGCGATTTTTCCTGCGCTCTAGGACTAGGACGATCGCCCTTCCCTTTTCCTTTGACCTCTTTCCCTTCCTCCCTCAGATCGCCCGATCGCATCGACAGACTAATCCGCTTCAGTGGCTCATTCACTTCCAGCACTCGTATCTTCACGACCTGACCGACTTTTACGATCTGCTTGGGGTCACTGACAAAGCGATCGGCTAGCTGCGAGACATGCACGAGTCCATCCTGATGAACGCCAATATCCACGAATGCGCCAAAATTGGCAACGTTGGTGACAACGCCTTCTAGCTCCATGCCAATTTTGAGATCGCTGATTTCTTTGATGCCTGCTTTGAACGTGGCATATTTGAATTCTGCCCGTGGATCGCGTCCGGGCTTTTCCAGTTCAGCGAGAATGTCACGGAGAGTCGGTTCTCCGATCGTCTCAGTGACGTATTTTTTCAGGTCGGTTTTCTTGAGACGATCGGCAACCTCGGTAATCTGAGTGAGGGGCACTTTGAGGTCAGAGGCGATCGTTTCCACGACTTTGTAGCTTTCCGGATGGACAGCCGTATTGTCCAGAGGATTCTTGCCGCCTCGAATTCGCAAAAATCCTGCCGCTTGCTCAAAGGCTTTGGGTCCCAGTTTAGGGACTTTCAACAAATCGCGGCGATCGCGAAATGCCCCATTCTGATTGCGATAAGCGACGACGTTGTTCGCCACGCTAGCCGTAATTCCAGACACATAGCTGAGCAGTTCTTTGGATGCCGTATTCAGATCAACACCGACATAGTTGACACAGCTTTCAACAGTTTCATCCAGCTTTTTCTTCAGCAACTTTTGATCGACATCATGCTGATACTGTCCAACGCCGATCGACTTCGGATCGATCTTTACCAATTCCGCCAACGGATCTTGCAGTCGCCGACCAATGCTAATTGCCCCACGCACCGTCACATCTTGATCCGGAAATTCCGCGATCGCCACGTCACTCGCCGAATAGATCGATGCGCCCGACTCATTCACAATCACCTTAATCGGCTTGCGATCGAGTGCCTGCAAGACATCGCTGACAAACTCATCCGTCTCGCGGCTGGCTGTGCCGTTGCCGATCGCAATCAGTTCAATCTGATGCTTCTCAACCAGCGTTTTGAGGGTGGCTGCCGCCTTCGATCGCTGTGCCTCTGCCTGATGCGGGAAGATGGTTTGATATTCCAAAAATTTGCCCGTCTGATCCATCGTCGCCACTTTACAGCCCGTGCGGAAACCCGGATCGATCGCCATCGTCGGTTTCATGCCAGCCGGAGCCGATAGCAACAATTCCCGCAGATTCGCTTCAAAGGTTTTAATCGATTCCACATCGGCTTCTAGCTTTTTAGTCGATCGCAATTCAGTGATCAGCGAAGTCTTCATCAAACGATTAAAGGCATCTTTCAGCATCTCCCGATAGAAGTCCCGCACCGGACGCTGTTTGCTGCGAATTTCTGCCGATTCCAGATCAGCCAGCACGGATTCCTCATCGAATTCCAGATCAAAATCGAGAATTCCCTCGGTTTCTCCCCGACAAAGCGCCAAAAGATTGTGCGGAGCGATCGCCTTCACCTTCGATCGATAATTCCGGTACATTTCAAATTTGGTTGAGCCTTCCGGATAATCTGACTTCACCTGCGACACGAACACCCCAGAATCCATCAGATAATCCCGCAAATATGCCCGCAATTCCGCCTTTTCAGCCACTTCCTCTGCCAAAATATCCGAGGCTCCCTTGAGTGCCTCTTCAGCCGTTTTCACACCCTTCTCTGCCGAAATATATTTGGCGGCTTCTGGCTCCAGAGATGCCGGTGTGGCGTTGGGTTGATTGAGCGATCGGATGAACGCTGCCAGAGGTTCTAAGCCTTTTTCACGAGCGATCGTCGCTCTGGTTCGCCGCTTCGGACGGAAAGGTAAATACAAATCTTCCAGTTCGGTCTTGAGCAGGCAAGCTGTGATTTTTGCCTGAAGCTCATCGGTGAGTTTCCCTTGCTCTGAAATTACCTTCAAAATCGCCGCTTTTCGTTCTTCTAGCTCGGTGAGATAGGTGTGGCGATCGGACAATTCCCGCAATTGCACTTCGTTCATTTCACCCGTGCGCTCTTTGCGATATCGAGCGATGAAGGGAACCGTTGCCCCTTCTGCAAACAGTTGCAGGG
Source organism: Cyanobacteria bacterium RU_5_0 (assembly GCA_012033255.1). Lineage (GTDB taxonomy): Bacteria > Cyanobacteriota > Cyanobacteriia > Elainellales > Elainellaceae > JAAUSF01. The sequence goes on along the minus strand of JAAUSF010000123.1, from coordinate 10,225 downwards.
CATTTTCAACCTGATAGGGTGTGAGGGAAAGCTCGTTTGCCAGGAGTTGAGGAATATCAAGCATGGATGACTCAAAAGGAAATAACAAACTTTGGAGACACTTACAGCGATTTTCAGACGAGTAAACCACAATTGCGTGTGGATGAGTGGATGGGTGGATGGTAGGTGTGTGGCTTATGCAAGGGGAAACGGCTGTAATTCTGCCTCCCTTTTCAACATTTCTCGCGGGATTCCCCCATCCTCGCGTAGCAGGTGGGGGAGGGATAGCGACGGCAGACGGAGGAACGAAGTCTGCCAATAGATTTACGCTACACACAGTCTGGTACTCCGCTTAATTAACTGGACTTTGCTAACGCTGAATTGTCCAATCCGATGCCAGTTGTGGTCGTAGACTGACACCACTTTATTGACCTCGCTAAATCCACCAATCCAGCCTCGATAGATTCTGCCTGCTTTCTGGGCTTGCACAAAGTCTCCAGACCGTAATCCCCACGGTGTAATCGTCCCGCCTTTGCGCTTACGAACTCTGCCTGTGCTGAAATTCTCAAAGTGCAGTTGACGACGAAACAAATTAGGACGGGCAATTACCCGAAATGGAGAGGGTGTGATTCGGACTGAACCAACCCAGTGATACCCATCCTCTTTAAGTCGGCGGTAGGCTCTGTACTCGACAAACTGACTGGAGGCTAACGCAATGCCATCCACTGCATGAGTCTGAGGTGATTGAACCGATTTATCAGATTTCTGTTTGACCAATTTCAGGTGAGTCCTGAGTTTGGCAGTTTCCCATCCAAACTGGGTGGTGACTGGAGCTAGCTTGCTCAACCATTCCAGCATCACTTTTTGCCCAACCATTACCGGACTAAACGCTTTATCGCCCTTCGCCTCAATGTACTCGTAAACAATCTGGCTGACTGGGAACAGTCTCATCAGTTCTTTGACAATCCGCAACTCAAATTCACGATTCGCCCGAATAGATGGCACCAATTTCTTTTGCCTGCGGTTGTCAAATCGTTTTTGCCTGTGGGCACGAAGATGAAAGGCAACCTTGCGATTGATTCGTCTTCCTCTTCTGGCCCGCCTGAGAATACGCCGACCTGTCATCTTTTTAGTGATGTTTGGGAACGGCAGAATCAGGTGAGCCGTAAACAGGGTGAATAGACTGGACTGAACCGCTATGCCTGAAAACTTCTTTCCAGGATCAATGCCAACCACAATCGGTTGAGCGTTGCGGCTAGAAGGTTCCTGAAATAAACGCACCTGTTTGATGTTGAGGTCGTTGCTGACCCATTCTGCTTGGCTAGAATCTACCCACTGTTGCGCCCTGCGATACAGGGTTGGCATCAGTGGCGCATTGTCTGGGGCAAGAACTGGTATACGAGTGTTGGGGTTCATAGAGAGATAATCTCTAAACAACTTGTTCCTTCGATCAGCGCAATCAGGATGTCCTTTCTGCAAGCACTCTGGGCCAGAGAGTTTGTACATAGCCCGACTTAGGAAAATGGTCGGTAGTACGTGCCAAATTGCGCCTCTCGATCTAGTCAGGAGTTACCCGTGAAACCTGGCTGTTTCACGCCCCCACCTCGCCTAAGCAGGTGGGGGTTCTTGACAACAGTCTCGAAGTTGCGCTGCATCACCTGAACGTTGCGCTGGATCTCAAGGGTTGAATTAATACCCGTAGAACCTCTAAATTAACACTTTCATGCCACATCAGATCAGTAATCAAGCCGCAGAACTCTTGGGCTTGATTACTGAAAACATGAGGTTTTCTGGCGATAGCGGGTGCTTGCAATGCGATGCTAAAATCTACCGAAAAACCTGGCTACCCTGGCAACCAGAATCAAGTTGCCCCTCAGTTCCGCCTACATTTTGAAGTGCATGCAAAACACTCGCCTAAGTACATTTGTCGATCGCCTCTTGGGACAGTTTGGTCGCTGGTTGAGAAACCCGTGGCGGCGATTATCTCTGCTGCTAATCAGCATTCTTCTGGGTAACTTTCTAGCCACGATCGTCTCCACGATTTCAGGGCAACAAGCTGACCTGGATGTCGTTGTATCTATCTTTCTGGTGATCGCGAGTGAAGTGATCAGCTGGGCAGTTTATAAGAGCGATCGGCTCCGAATTCAGGCAGGTAGAGACGTTGAGCCTCGTCCCTTCTTGTTAGAAATTCTCAATGGCACTAAGCTCGGATTTATATATGGCTTATTTGTAGAAGCCTTCAAATTGGGCAGCTAAACTGGTCACTAACTCCGGGATCAAGCCACGGGGCTTGTCCGAACCAATTTGGACAACGTAAGTAGCGACTACCGCACTGAGACACGACTTGGAACAAACTTCCGAATACTTCCCTAGTTCGGATTCACTTTAAGCCTGATTGGTGCAGGCGTTGGGTCAAGCCAAGCCATCTTAGTCGTGTTGCGGGAAGGGACTTAAACAGTTATTGGGTTATACCAATCATGCGAATTCCGGTTGTAGACAAAGACCACAAGCCATTAATGCCCACCACGCCTGCACGAGCAAGGCGGTGGATTGAGTCTGGCAAAGCGATTAAATGCTGGTCAGATTTAGGGCAATTCTATGTGCAACTCACCGTAGATCCGTCCGGACGGGAAACTCAGGATATTGCCATCGGCATTGACCCTGGCAAAAAGTATTCCGGGATTGGGGTGCAATCCGCAAAATTCACGTTGTACACCGCCCATCTGGTTTTACCGTTTCAGACGGTGAAAGACCGGATGGACGCAAGACGGTTAATGCGTCGAGGGCGTCGAATTAACCGCAAAGTTGTTTTTGCAAAACGCGCTCACCGCCAGAAACGGTTTGCTAATCGGCGTCAAGGGAAGCTTGCCCCCTCGATTTGCGCCAATCGGCATTGGAAACGATTGGGACAGATATCGGCTAGCAAAGTCAACTTAATCCGGCGTTCAACCGGATTGATTGTCGCTGGTTCGCATTTGTAAAGCCATCCTCCGCTTCGCTAAAGGACGGGGTTTCAAACCCATTTTTCTGATGAGCTAGTAATGCTATGACTCCAGAATTACACTCGATTTTATCTGCTTGCCTGGTCAAACAATTAACGCCAGAAGCGCAACACCTGCTAGAGATAGCCCTGCTTGCCGATAAGCGAAGCAAAGCATTTGGGGTTACATCTGAAAATGTGAGTTTGCTCGTGGCACAACGATCGCACTTCCTTCGATCGGTTTATCCAATGTTGAACCCGTTTTGCCGCACTGCCCTTGGTTGGAACGATTGTTCGATCGGGTTGCTATGGGATCTCTGGCTTCCGATGGCAATTCAATTAGCCGATTGGCGGCGCACATTAGGTCGTTTGCTCATTGTGGGAATTCTGGGTGGACAAGGCACCGGGAAAACGACGCTGACCATGATTCTGCGGCAAATTCTCAATCACATGGAAATGCAAGTTTGTTGTCTGTCGATCGATGATCTCTACAAGACCTATGCCGATCGCCTCCAACTCCAGCAAGTCGATCCTCGCTTTCGCTGGCGGGGTCCACCAGGAACCCACGACATAGAACTAGGCATGACCGTTCTTCAGCAATTGCGCCATGCCGATGCTGAGCATCCAGTTGCCATTCCTCGATTTGACAAATCTGCTTGGGACGGAATGGGCGATCGCACTCAAGCTGAACTCGTCACAGGTGCCGATATTGTCCTGTTTGAAGGGTGGTTTGTCGGAGTACGTCCGATCGATCCAATCGCATTTGATACCGCGCCACCGCCCATCCTCACTGAGGACGATCGCACCTTCGCCCGTGACATCAACACTCGCTTGCAAGACTATTTGCCACTCTGGGATGAACTCGATCGTCTCATCGTGCTTTACCCAACTGATTACTGTCTTAGTCAACACTGGCGACAACAAGCTGAACAACAAATGATCGCCTCTGGCAAGTCTGGAATGACCAATGCTGAGATCAATGAATTTGTGGAATATTTCTGGCGATCGCTTCACCCAGAACTATTTATCACACCACTATTACACGATTCACAACACGTCGATTTCATCATTGAAATCAATCCTGATCACTGTCCTTCAGCGATTTATTGTCCCGATCGTCATCAATCAGTAAGTCGATAATTTGAAGCAGTTTCATCCTTCATCCTTCCCATCAACTCTTTCGCTCGTTGCGTGATCATTGCCCAATCTCCATTGACGATCGCCCCTTTTGGAAACAATTGTCCTGATAATCCGACGGCGATCGCGCCTGCTTCGATAAATTCTTTGGCGTTCTCCACGGTGACGCCCCCCGTAGGAATGAATGGAATCTGTCCCAAAGGGGCTTGTAAATGGCGAATGTAAGCGGCACCACCAACCGACTGAATCGGAAAGACCTTTACAGCAGATGCACCCGCCTGCCATGCTGCGACAATTTCTGTGGGCGAGAGTGCGCCAGGAACGATCGGCACTTTCTGACCCACAGCCGCTTGGATGATCGTTGGGTTGGTATGAGGTGTGAAGAGAAATTGAGAACCTACTCCGATCGCCTCCTTCACCTGATCTGAGGTCAACAGAGTCCCTGCGCCGATCGAGCAATCAGGCAGTTCGGCTCGAAGCTGGTAAACCAATTTTGCAGCTTGCTCACTGTTCCAGGTAATCTCAATCAACTTCATGCCGCTAGCTGCGATCGCTCGTGCCATTTGAATGCCGAGATCAAAGTTTGGCGCACGGATAACGGCGATTGCTCGTTGCGATCGAACTAGAGATAACCAGGAATGTTCAGTCATGACTACTAGGGGTTGGCAGTTGTCCAGCTAATTTGACATACTTCTAATTAGACACTTTTCTAATTAGACATATATCGAAATGGAGAAACCAATGGAATCACCAGATATGCAAACACTTCTCAGTTTTTTTAAGATCATGGCGAATGGAAGCCGATTGAAACTAGTTGGGGTTTTGGCTCAGCGAGAGTGTAGTGTTGAAGAGTTAGCCACACTCTTGTCTCTCAAAGAGCCGACTATTTCCCATCATCTCGCTAAACTGCGGGAATTGGGATTAGTGCAAATGCGACCCGATAGGAATACTCATCTGTATTGCCTTGACACGGATGCCTTAAACACTCTCAATAAAGCGATGTTAACTTCAACCTCGATCGCCTCATTGACTGATGTAGAACCGGAGGCTTGGGAGAAGAAAGTTCTGAGGACTTATCTGGAAGATAATTGCCTCAAAAAAATTCCCGCTAGTCATAAAAAACGCTGGATCATTCTCAAATGGTTAGTGGGACAATTTGAGCCAGATGTCACTTATCCAGAAAAAGCAGTGAATGAAATCATTCAACAGTTTCATCCTGACTCTGCAACGTTGCGACGAGAATTAATTGACTATCAAATGATGCAACGCGAGAACGGAGTTTATTGGCGATTGCCAGAAATCGCCTGGAAGACTGTGTAGTAGCTTTGGGTAGTGGGTATGGTACTGCCCACTGCCAAAACTGATCCGAATCCATTCATTTTTTGGGGAGAATAGTGTGAGTCGGAAAGCATTGTTGATTATCAACCGCCATGCTCGACGAGGTGAGGCAAACGCGCTGAAAGCGATCGAATGCTTGACAAAATTAGGACTCGATTTTACTGAAGCATCGGTCGAGAGTTCTCATGATGTTTCAGACGTGATTCGGCAGTATCGCGATCAGGTCGAGCAAGTGATCCTTGGAGGGGGTGATGGAACGATGAATGCGGCGATCGAAGGTCTACTGGAAACTCGTCTCCCTTTAGGAGTTCTACCGATGGGAACAGCGAATGATCTCGCTCGTAGCCTGAAAATCCCCTTGACTCTTCCAGAAGCCTGTGACGTGATCGCCAATGGGACGCTAGAGCAAGTTGATTTAGGATGGGTCAACGGTCGGTACTTTTTTAATACAGGTAGCCTCGGTTTGACCGTGCAAATCAGACGCAAACTCAGTAAAGAAATGAAGCATCGCTGGGGGATTTTAGCTTACGCAATCACGGCACTGCAAGTGTTATGGAATAATCCTCCGTTTGCCGCAGAATTGTGTGTGGATGGCGGAGAGATCAAACAGATGAAATCAGTTTTGATTGTGGTCGGAAATGGGCGCTATTGGGGGGGGCGATTAACGATCGCCAAAGATGCAACGATCAACGATCAATGCCTTGATGTATGCAGCCTGAATATTCGACATTGGTGGCAAATTTTTCTGGCGTTGCCTGCTCTCTACTCCGGAGATTATGCCTCTCACTCCCTGATCCAGGGGTTTCGCTGTCAGGAAGTTGAAATCCGCACGGAGCCACCCTACGACATCAATACGGATGGCGAATCTACAACGTCTACTCCCGCTCACTACCGAATCATTCCGCAAGCTGTTTCGGTTTTGGTGCCCGATAATTCTCGCTAAACCTGCAAAATAAGGGGCACGATAATCGTGCCCCTACCATTAATCAATGTGTATCAGACGACTAGGCGATCGATGCAATCTTCACGTTGCTGGTTGCCAGCAATTCTTGAAGTTCTTCAGCATCAACGGTTTCACGCTCGATCAGCATATCTGCCAAATGATCCAAAACTTCCCGGTTCTCTTGCAGGACAGCTTTAGCACGACGATACGCCTGATCAACCAGGTTACGAACTTCATCATCGATCGCAGCGGCTGTCTCTTCTGAGAAATCCCGCTCCGCAACGATATCGCGTCCCAGGAACATGCCACCCTGCGAACGACCAAGCGCCACTGGGCCGAGGCGATCGCTCATGCCAAATCGAGTGACCATCTGACGAGCCACCCGTGCCACCTGCTGAAGGTCGTTCGATGCGCCAGTCGTGACTTCTTCTTCACCAAAGACAATCTCTTCAGCGATCCGTCCACCGAGTGCCACTGCCATTTGATTTTGCAAGTAAGAGCGAGAATAGAGTCCAGAATCCATGCGGTCTTCGCTCGGCGTGAACCAAGTCAGCCCTCCTGCACGACCCCGTGGAATAATGCTGATTTTCTGTACCGGATCGTAATCAGGCATCAGTGCGCCAACCAGCGCATGACCGGCTTCATGGAACGCGACCAACTGTTTGCGCTTCTCACTCATGATGCGATCTTTCTTCTCAGGACCAGCCAGGACGCGATCGATCGCATCATTCACTTCATCCATTGAAATTTCGGTCAGGTTACGACGAGCTGCCAAAATTGCCGCTTCGTTCAGCAAATTCGCTAAATCAGCCCCAGTAAATCCGGGTGTTCGACGAGCGATCTTCTCTAGATCGACATCTTTCGACAGCGTTTTGCCACGCGCATGAACATTGAGGATTTCCAATCGTCCCTGATAGTCAGGGCGATCGACCACCACTTGGCGATCAAAGCGACCGGGACGCAGGAGCGCCGCATCCAATACATCAGGACGGTTCGTAGCGGCGATGATGATAATTCCGGTGTTGCCCTCAAAACCATCCATTTCAGTGAGCAACTGGTTGAGGGTTTGCTCTCGCTCATCATTTCCGCCGCCTAAACCAGCCCCACGCTGACGCCCCACCGCATCAATTTCATCAATGAACACGATGCAGGGAGCATTTGCCTTGGCTTGCTCAAACAGGTCACGGACACGAGAAGCACCCACCCCCACAAACATTTCCACAAATTCAGAACCAGAGATCGAGAAGAAGGGAACACCTGCTTCGCCAGCGACAGCTTTTGCCAGCAGAGTTTTACCCGTTCCCGGAGGACCCACTAGTAATACACCTTTCGGAATTTTTGCCCCCACTGCGGTGAAGCGATCGGCATTCTTCAAGAAGTCCACAACTTCTGCCAGTTCTAGCTTCGCCTGATCGATTCCAGCCACATCATTAAATGTCACCTGGGTTTGCGGCTCCATTTGCACTCTGGCTCTAGACTTACCAAAGTTCATCGCCTGACTGCCAGGACCATTCTGGGCACGACGCAACACGAAAAACAGCACAACCAGTAGCAAAAATGGAATTAGCAGGGTGCTTAGCAACCTTGCCCAGACATTTTCCTCTGTTTGAGGGGAAACTGAGATATCCACATCATTCTGCTGCAATGTATCGAGCAAAGCTGGATCACTCAGCAGATTAACCGAGACACGCTGACCATCATTCGTCGTCACCCACGCCCTTGTTCGGTCAGCACTGATATTGACTTTGGCAACTTGACCTGTTTCAACGCGATTGATGAATTCGCTGTAGCGCCATGAGGTCATCGCTTGGGGCTGTTTGTCCAGTAGCGCAGTTGCCAAAAAGATGACAACTACAACCAAAAGGGCATACAATCCTGCGTTTCTCCACCGCTTATTATTCACTGAGGTTCTCTCCTAAGCTCTCAATGCGAGGGCAATTTAAATTCTTAATATTTATTAATGTAGCTCATCACACCAAAATGTAGGTATCCGGGCAGCGATCGCTTGGGAGATTCCCCCAACTAAGGCTACAATCCTGACTCTGCATCTTTAGGCTAATAAGACTATTTTGCCATTTGCTTCCGAAAATGCGCTGAATAGTTTCAACAGGTGCTAACAGCGCATCAGAAGTCACGCTAAGTTGTGAGAATGCAAATTCTTTTCTCTCTGGCAAGTCGCAAGACACTTTTGAAACTAAGATGAGAATCTTTGCTGTAATCCGCTTCTAACCATTCGGAACAGGTCTTGTGCAGGGATGATGTTCCCAAAATTATCAATTATTACTAGCAGAATCAGGCATGTCTAGCTCCATTTGAGCCGACGCGATTGGTTGACTTCCTAACTTCAGAATATTGGCAGGAACACTTCACAGAATCATCGACTATTTTCTGCCTGTTTGAGCGCCGCTTCACTATTTTGGCGATAGAGTTTGACCCGACTTTGCGCCGTTTCATATCGCGGATCACTAGACAGCACTTGGCTCATCAAATCGGAGGCTTGCTGCCATTGAGTAGCTAAAGCCAACCACTCTGCCGGAGTTTGTGCCAATTGTCCGGCAGTGACAGATTGCTCGGCTAAAAGCACGGCTTGGGCAAAAGGGTCTGGCGAGGAAGCAACAGAATTCGTGGGGACGGGACTGGCGGCATTAGCAGGAACAGGCGAAGGGAGAGGGTCTGCTGTCTCTAGCTTGGGCTTTAAAGTAGGACTAGTAGATGGATTGGCAGGAGTGATATTTGCCTGCGTTTGTTCAGGCACCCTGGAATTGAGCCAGTCATGAACTGCCCAGCCCACAAGCAGCAGAAATATGCTAAGACTGGCACCGCCAATTAGCCCTCGCCAGAATAACCGCTTCTCACGGGCGATTCGAGCCGGAGACGCCTTGGGCAGGCCGGCTTTAGGGTCATAATGACTGTGCTTCCAGTCTTGCAGTAAGCTCTGAACAAAATTAGGTCTACTCAACAGAATTTCTTCTGACCAAAGAATTTGATTATGCGGGTCGCGGCTAATTTCCTCTAGCCATAACAATTGTTGCTCTCGGACAATGCGGCTGTTGATATTTACCCGACGAATCCGACGCGGTTGAATTGACTCCAGAACTTGACGGATATGTGGAACTAAAACACTCTGTTCTAGCTGTTCTGGTGTTGCTGCTTCGCACAGTAGTTGCAGCATACCCTGTGCAAAAACGGCTCTGGTTCTGATTCCAGAAGTCGCCAGTTTTTCATTTAAAACTTGAATAATCGCCGAGACGCTGCCTTGGTGGGCTTGCCTTGCGATATTGTCCATCGAATCTACCATCTGTTCGTCCAGCATTTAGACAGGTCAAAAACCCTAACTTTGGTGCATTTAGTTACCTAGGATAGCGATTTTGTGCAGCAATTCCAAATTCAGAAAACTAGGACGAACAAGATGCCCATCCCACAAGAGGTGTAAGTAACTCTGTCTGACTACTTATCAGCGCGATTTCGTCAGCTTGATAACCTTAGAAAGCTTCTCAAATCTGGTCTTGCCGATATTCAGAGATCGCGCCCTACCGAATAATCCCTCAACGGATGACTTCTGCTTACTTAGCCATTGTCACACACAAATAATCTCCGAGTCCGTTCCAATAAATAACTTGAGGGGTCTAACGGTCCGGTTGAGCGGCTGCCGATGACCTATGCTGCAACCGCGATCGCCTCTACCAGTCCGCTCCAACCGGGTTGTTAGCTGGCTGTCGCCGTCGATCGCCCCCTCTCCCTGACTCATCCCTCACCTCCGATCGCTCTCATTCACTCTGTCCTCTCCGATCGCGGCCACAACGGGTCGCCATAACCGATCGCTTTACCTCCTGCCACAACCGATCGCT
>JAAUSF010000122.1 GCA_012033255.1 Cyanobacteria bacterium RU_5_0 | reverse complement strand
GGTGTAAAGATTGCAGTTACACTGGGCAGTTGAGGGCTTTGATGATTCTCTCACAACCGGATACCGCTGAGGGGACTAACCTAAACTCACCACACTTACGCATTCCTGTCAATGCGTAAGTCCTATAGAAAATGAATTGCAACCCAAATATCGGATGCGAATTCGCATTATGTTACTAGCCGATGAAGGACGAACACAATCACAAATATGCAAAACTCTAGGATGTTCTTATGCAACAGCTAGACATTGGATCACAATTGCCCAGATGGGACGGGCACACCTCTGGAAACAACAACCAGTTGGACGTCCCAACATCATTAATGAAGACTATTTAGAGCGACTAAAGGAGCTTGCTAGCTCAAGCCCACGAGAGCATGGTTATCCTTTTAATCGATGGACTGGTTGCTGGCTCAACAAACATCTGGCTAAAGAGTTTGGTATTGAGGTGAGCGATCGCCATGTCAATCGCCTGTTGAAGCAGATGGGGCTGTCTATGCGGTCTGCAAACGCGCAAACGCCAAAAGAAATTCAAAATTTATCACAAAATAATTCCAACATTGCGATCGTAGATCTAAAAAATACTCCAGTTTCAAACCCTTATTCATTTTGGTCGTTCAACCTGTTGAGGTAATTTTCATGTCTCAGACTCCATCTACACCTGTAGTGTCAATTCAGGCGCTAAAGACAATTTTTGGTAATAGTTTTGCCGATCGAGAACTTGTACGCCTGCAACAACAGATTCAGATCATTAAGCCCTCGTCTGGCAAGCTATTTTGGCAAAGCTGGAATACTCAACCGGGGATTTATATCATCCTCTTCGGTAAAGTTAGACTGGTTGACCCCGATCAAAATTTGTTGACCTCCATTGAAGCAGGAGCCGCGTTTGGGGAGATATCCCTCTTTCCCCAAGAGCCATTTCAACCTTACGGTGCGAGGGCAGCGTTCGATGTTCCAGTATTAGGTTATGTGTCAGCCGATCTAATTCAGCATCTCAGTCATCAAGATTCTGCAATTTACGCGCATCTTTACAACCAAGCGCAGAGTCGAGATTCACAGATCCACTCGCATCAGTCTACCTTTCTATTCTCTACTCAACCGTCTAGAGCAACGATCGCTCTACAGCTTTCAAATCTAGAGCAGTCTCGAAAAAAGCCGCATCTAGCATATTTCCCTAATCCAGTTTTGCAAGTCGGCCATCTGTGGCAGCGAGTGACTCGGCGTTATCCGTTCTTCGCTCAGCAAAGTGCCTCTGACTGCGGTGCCGCCTGCCTTGTGATGATTGCACATTATTGGGGGAAACAATTTAGTGTAAATCGGCTGCGAGAGTTGGCTAATGTCGATCGCAATGGAGCGTCACTCCGAGGCTTGTCTACGGCAGCTGAGAGTGTTGGGTTCGTGACCCGTCCGGTTAAGGCAACTCTAGAGCAACTTGCCCAACAAAAACTGCCTACGATCGCTCACTGGGAGGGGAAGCATTTCATTGTTGTTTACGAAGTGACTCATCAGCAGGTCGTAGTGGCTGATCCGGCGATCGGACAACGGACTTTGAGCCATCAGACATTTAATGCCGGATGGACAGGTTATGCACTGTTACTGCAACCAACAACCCTACTCAAAAAAGCGACAGAAGATCATTCCTCTTTTTGGCAATTTTTTGAGCTTGTTAAGCCACATGGATTGGTGTTATTGGAAGTGTTTATTGCCTCCCTTTTGATTCAAATATTTGGACTGATTACCCCATTATTTACTCAACTTATATTAGATCGAGTAGTTGTTCAACGCAGTACGCTAACCCTTACAGCTATTGGGATTGGGCTGCTCATATTTGGTCTGTTTCGTGTTACCATGATTGGTCTTCGCCAGTATTTGCTGGATCACACAGCCAATCGAGTTGATCTTGCGCTGATTGTCGGTTTCATTCGTCATACATTTCAATTACCACTCAACTTCTTTGAATCCCGATATGTTGGAGATATCGTTTCTCGGATTCAAGAGAATCGCAAGATCCAGCGTTTTCTGACGGGTGAGGCGTTGTCCATCTTACTCGATCTAATGACCGTCTTTATCTATCTTAGCTTGATGTTCTGGTATAGCTGGAAGCTAGCGTTATTGGTGCTGTTAATCGTTCCGCCGTTCGTCTTACTGGCTGTGATTGCTACCCCTTTCCTCAAGAAAGTATCTCGTGAGATCTTTACTGCCCATACCATTGAAAGTAGTTACTTGATTGAAGCCCTAACCGGAATTCGTACCGTTAAATCAATGGCGGTCGAACGGACAGTGCGATGGCGATGGGAAGAATTCCTTAATCAGGCAATCAAGACTCATTTTGCAGGACAGATGATTGGTAATCGTCTACAAATTTTCAGCCTGACGATTCAGTCTCTTTTAACAACAGGATTACTTTGGTTTGGTGCCTGGTTAGTGATTCAAAATGAACTGACGATCGGACAACTGGTTGCATTCAATATGCTGTTAGGAAATGTGATCAGTCCGTTCCAACGATTGACCGTGCTATGGAATGATCTGCAAGAAGTCGTGATTGCGGCTGAGCGCATCAATGATGTCTTGCAAGCTAAGCCGGAAGAAGATTTACAGTATCAAGTCCGGCAGTCTCTACCACCATTACAGGGGCATATCCGATTCGAGCAGATCTCATTTCGTTACCATCCTGACAGTGATGTCAATGTTCTGGAAAATCTGAACTTTGAGATGCAACCGGGACAGACGATCGCCCTGGTCGGTCGCAGTGGATCGGGTAAAACTACCCTTTCTAAACTCCTATTAGGGCTTTATTCCGCAACAGAAGGTCGGATTCTGATTGATGGACATGAGATGAATAGTCTATCTCTACAGTCGCTACGGCAACAGATTGGTGTCGTTGACCAGGATACGTTTTTGTTTGGCAGCACCATTCGCGAAAACATCAGTATTGGTCATCCGACTGCTAGCCTTGAAGAGATTGTTGAAGCCGCCAAACAAGCTGGTGCAGATTCCTTTATCCGTCGCCTCCCGTTGGGATATGAAACCCAGATTGGTGAGGGTGGGGGGCTGCTTTCAGGCGGACAACGACAGCGAATTGCGATCGCCCGTGCTTTACTGGGTCATCCGCGTTTACTGATTCTCGATGAAGCCACTTCTCATCTGGATGCCGAATCCGAACGAATCATCCAAACTAACTTAAACCGCATTTTGCAGAACCGAACCACGCTGATTATTGCTCATCGATTGTCTACGATTCGTCGTGCCGACCTGATTTTAGTACTCGATCGGGGCGTTTTGGTTGAAAGCGGAACTCATGATGAGCTAATGACACGTCGAGGGCAATACTTCTACCTCAATCAACAACAGCTAGATGTGGCGGCATAGCTAGTGCTTTGTCAACAAGATTTGATGGGTAATGGGGGGTGGGAGCGTTGCCCCCACGCAGGGGTGAAACCCCTGCACCCCGCAAAACAAAAATTTTAAACTCAATCCCTTAAACAGTGAGGCTCAGGATATGACTTACACAAGCCCCCAGCCAAAGCCTGAGCAGGGCTTTAGTCAACCTAAAATCGAAACCCCTTCCATAGATTCCACACTCTCAAATGAAGTCTCGATCGGTTTACAACCGCATACCCAAAATGAATGGTCTCACGCCACTAAAGACCTTCTGGATGCCTTACCGCAAGTGTGGACACGAGGATTACTATACTGCCTGGTTGGTTTTGCGGCGATCGCGATTCCGTGGGCGATGTTCACTCAAGTGGAGATAACCGGAACGGCTCAAGGGCGTTTGGAACCTCAAGAAACCTCCTTTGAGGTTGATGCTCCAATCGCTGGAACCGTTGCTCAAGTTCTAGTTGAAGAAGGTCAATTTGTGGATTATGACCAGCCGCTTCTTGAACTCGAATCTGACCAGGTTCATAGCGAACTGGAACAAGCTCAGAGCAAACTGGAAGGACAACTCGATCGGCTGGTGCAACTTGAGTTGTTCAGAACTCAGATTCTTCTCGCCATCCAAACCCAGCACCAGCAAAATCAAGCTCAAGAGTCGGAGAAGCTTGCTCAAGTAGAACAGTCTCACCAAAGCCTGGAAGCTAGCAAGACAAATCATAGGATTGTGTTAAGTCGTTTGACACGGGATCAGGCAGAGGTAGAACGGTATCGATCGCTCTGGGAGAAAGGGGCGATCGCAGAAATTCAAGTCGTTGAGCAAGAGAGAATTGCTGAAGAAAGCCAACAACAATTGGCTCAAGCAGATGCAGAAATTCGTCAAGCAGAACTGCGTTTCAGAGAACAGCAGAATAGCTATCAAAGCCTTGTACATTCTGGTGAATTAGCCATTCTTAAGAGCGAAGAACAACTCAAAAACCTCGAAGCACAAATGACGACCCTTCAAACTGAAATCGCTCAGAGTAAGAGTCAGATTCAATCACTCGATCGGCAACTAGAACAACATATACTGCGATCGCCAATAGCTGGCGTGGTTTTTCAGCTTCCTATTCAAAAACCTGGATCTGTTGTCCAACCTAGTACCCTCATTGCTGAGATTGCCTCTACGAATACTCCTCTTGTTCTGCGTAGTCAGATTGCAACACCAGAGAGTGGTTCTTTGCAAGCAGGAATGCCTGTCAAGCTTAAGTTTGATGCTTATCCATTTCAAGACTATGGCATTGTCGAGGGAACGCTCGTTGAAATTTCGCCAACCTCTAAAGTGTCTGAGACTGCTCAGGGGCAGATAGCAACATTTGATCTAGAAATAAAACTCAACCAAACCTGTATTCAAGTTCAAGCAGAGTGTATAGAACTGACACCCGGACAAACTGCAACCGCAGAAATTATTATTCGACAGCGTCACATTATTGATTTCATTCTTGATCCATTCCGACAACTCCAGCAAGGTGGACTTGAACTATAACCGCTCCAATCTGTGCTGTATGAATGCGCGAATCATTTGTTCTAGACTCAAATTGAAAGGAGACAATTATGCCCCTAGTTATCTCAATTTCAACACAAGATATCCTTCAGCAAGCTAAGCTCACTGCTCAGCTTTCCTCGCTGATCGAAGGTGCCGTAACGCGAAAAATTATTCATCACGCGGCTACTGAAGCGAATACTAAAATTGATGCCACTGAACTACAACAAGCTGCCGATCAATTCCGTCTGTTGAATCAACTTGAAAGCATAGAGGACACCCTAACTTGGCTAGAGCAGCAGCATCTTTCGCTAGATGAATTTGAGGAGATGATTCACACAAATCTTCTTTGTCATAAACTAGCACAGCTTCTTTTTGGCAATCAGATTGAATCCTGGTTTGTTGCACATCAGATCGATTATCGCAGTGCAGCCCTGTACGAAGTTATTTTAGATAATGATGACCTGGCAATGGAGCTTTTCTATGCTCTACAAGAGGAAGAAATAGGCTTTTCAGAAGTAGCTCGACGATATATTCAGGATATTGAGTTATGTCGTAGAGGGGGATATCGAGGCGTTGTTCATCGTCATGACATGAAATCGGAGATAGCTGCTAAGGTCTTTGCAGCCAAACCACCTCAACTCTTGAAACCCATCATGACGGCTCAGGGCATACATCTGATTCTGGTTGAAGAAATCATTCAACCTGCTCTAGACGAGCAACTCCGAAACCAAATTTTGAGTACGTTGTTCAAAGATTGGTTAAAACAGCAGACTCAACAGAGTCAAATTTCTACTGTTTTGAGTATCTCACCTTTTCAGAGTTAGTTTATTTCTAGAGCGGCAAAAGCGTAAGAACGTAGCTCCTCAGCTTGAGAGCTAGTTGAGCGTGATTTGTTTGCCTGGTTTAGGAAGGAAGGGAGAGCGATCGCAGAACCTCCATTCAGATGGATCAGTGGCTCCTGAGAGATATTTGTAAGCGGCTTGGATAAAGCAGAAATATGAATGCGAGCCATTTGTTGTTACCTCTATTGCAGTTAATTAACGTCTCATTCAAAGTAGAAACGAGTATTGGAAAGAATTTCTACACCTTGACGCCTTGGATTGGATGTACCAGTAGAAATCAACGTTGTTGCAGCGATCGTTATATCGCCTCCATTACCTCCACCTCGAATCAAGCTCAATGGATTGAAAACTCCTTGAATCATCGTTCCTTCACCCAAGATACTTCTAAAATCTTCACCCCTAGCTCCAGAGTTTCTGCTTTGTAAATAACTGACATCAATAGTACTCATGGAATTACCTCTCTTTATTGAGTAAGGACTCTTGAAAAATAAACTATAGCGTTTCCTGTTCGCGTGAGGTACACTAAGACCCTTAATTCATAAGCTTTTCAGCCCTCATCATGTACCTCATACGAGCGAGAAACGCTATATATCATGCTTGATCAGAACGTTTTTCTCAGTCAACAGGATGGTTTCATCAACAAAAATTGTTCATAATGTAATAGTGTCGTCAAGTTCTGTCTCACAAACTAACCCCCAACTCTTAACCCATCTACAGCCACCGCCTCGAACATCTTCAAGAATGGTAGTTTGAGAGGTTACAGTGATTTCTTTCCACAAGGATTCTTTCTCGGAAATTGTAGCAATTGAAATCTTAGACATTTTAGATTCTCCTTCTTGAAATAGATTGGCTTGATTTAGCAATTAGTTGTTTTATTCTAGGGACTTGTAAATTAATTTATTCCCTACAAGCCCCTATTTTTCACCCAACTTGAAATTCAGATGGTAGAGTCTGAGATTTTAAGGATGCTGAGGTTCTGTCTTTGGTTGGCATCCTTTTTCATGAGCGCATGAGGCGAGAAGGAAGAGTCCTCCTACTAAGATGGCTCCTATCAATCCTCCATTGACTTGTCTTTGCTCGTTGAGAGAAAGTTCAGAAGATGAAGTTGAAGAACCAACAGAACTCAAATCAGAAATGGTAATTTTAGACATTTTAGTTTCCTCCGATTAGGAAATGTTTGAATTGGGTTCTGAATGAATTACCCTACTCATACTTTCACTCATCGCGTTGTTTGATTCAAGATCTAAGAAGATGGAGAAAAGACAAAATTTTTACAATTATAGCTAAGTGCTGAGTTCTGAGAACTGAGTGCTGAGTCAGGATGGATTGACCGTTTGCCTTTCAGCCTTTGGCAATGTCCTAATCACGCTGGCTACTGCTATATTTCTTAGCCAAGTAATGACTGAAAGAATACTCAAATATATGTTTTGAGGCAACATGGTGGATTGAAGTAACGAATATGCTTTTGTTGATTTGGTTTATTAATACCAATAGAGGATATAATTTCATCAATTAAGTCTGCAAACTTATCTAATTTCAACTCCCAAAAAACATTAGCCGCAAAAGTAAAACTCTAGAGTGTTGGGAGCTAATTGTGGCAATATTTGACCCAAACGCCAACTACACGTTCCGCAACTATTTTGATTTAGGCATTCCTGCCAAAGATATTGCCAGAGCGTTTGACTATCAGCTATCGCGGGTGCAACTGGAACTTCCCCAGGCTCTAGACCCGATCGATTGGATAGAGGAAGTTCGATCGCGCATTACCCGTGTTCTACCCTACGTCGAGCTAAACAACGAAGTGGCTCGTCGCGAGGTGGTCATTGCTCCTGTTCTTACTGAGCTATCAGTACAAACTCGTGCGGAACTGCGGATTGAATATGATATTCGAGTCAGCAATCAGCTTCAAGGAACCCTGGATTACCTGTTTGAACAAGGAACCCGCTTACTTGTGGTAGAGGCAAAACAGGCTGACCTAACGCGAGAATTTGCCCAGTTGACAGCAGAATTAATTGCACTCGATCGTTTCACTGAATCGCCAGAAGATGCTTTCGTGGGAGCCGTTACCACAGGCATTACCTGGCAGTTTGGACGGTTGCATCGAAGGGAGAAAACGATCGAGCAAGGACTCAACAGCTACCGAGTACCTGAAGATTTGGAACCCTTGATACGGATTTTGTTAGCTGTACTGATTGGAACTAATTAAATCGCCAAATTTGGGATACATTGCTATGTTTTGCTGTTGTTTGTGCAGGCTCTAATACTTCAGAAGATGAGAAAGGGGAAGGAGATGAAGCAGCATTAGGAGGGATGACGGTGGTCGCACTTTGGCGATGATTAGAACCACTGAGATCGTTCAAATCGGACAGTATAGTTTCGGCTGATTGATATCGCTGACGATAATCCGGATGCACCATTTTATCGAGTATAGCCATCAACCTCGAATTGATTGGGATGCCATCGTGCCAACCTTCTAGACCTGCACTGGGGTGATTGGGGTCAATCATCGATCGAATGGCTTCGATCGGTAAGCCAGTTGGCAAAATTTGCGGATTATTCGTGATCGATCGAAGTTGTTTAACGACACAGACAGGTTGCCCAGGGCGACGGGTATCAATAGCAAGATACGTTTGTCCAAATCCGCCTCTAGCAAGCACTTGTGTGACTTGGTAACGCCCATCTAAAAGTTGCTCGATCCGTGTAAGACTTAACATTCCCCAACTGAATCACACTACCTGTTTGTAAGAGAATATCGTGTTCAATCACTCGTTGGCGATCGACCAGGACAAAATTTGGTTGCGATCGTTCCCATGTACCGTTCCGCAGATAGAGTTTATTATGATCTAGAGCTGTAGAAAATTTCTGCATGTAGGCGAGAAACAGAATTTGTTGTGTCATTCAAAACACTGGCACACTGCTGTTCATCTCGTCTTTAAGCGCATGGATATAGAATTTGAAAGAGCATCCACAGAATAGATTGACGAGAAATACCCGAAAACCTGTGTGAATGCTCTACTTTTATGAAATATAAAACCCCGTGTGGTAGATACACGATCGAATTCAATCCAGTTTCCGAGTGACATTTTCAAAAGCGTAAGATTTCTCGCTCGTAATTCTCTGGCGTTGGTTCAATTTCCCACACTAATCCTTCTCCAGGAGCTAGAGCTACTATGACATACAGGTGATTAACGGCTCTGAGCGCCGTGGCTTCGTTATTTTCAAACGGTTGCAAATCCTCTGTCAGCAGCCGCAGCTTTACGCCTCTCGGAATTTGCTGTTCTTCTGGAGTGGCTCCTTCAGAAACCGATCGCCGCAACTCAAAGCGCCAGACACTTCCCTGAAACCGATCGGGGGCAACTTGCGGAATCACGCGCAACTCATAGGGTTGATTGGCGATCGTCAACTGACGCGACAAGAGTGATCCGGGGGCTTCTGTGGCTTCTGCACCTCGTGCGCCGACTAAGCCAGGTTGAAATTCATCTCGTTGCCAACCCAACTGCTGCGCCAGTTCAGACACACCACTTCTTAACCATTGTGAGACTGACCATGACTCCGTGATCCCTAATCGCTGGTGATAGACCCGTTGCCGCCAACCGCTATGCTCGATTAATGCGCCCCACATCGCAAAAGGAATTTCCAGGCGTGGCAAAATCACCTCTGGATTCCCTAAGCGAGTGATTAAGTTTTCGACTTGAGGGAGAGGTAGCGCGGGCAGCGGAGCGAGAACCGCTTGAGTTACTTCATTGGGGCAACGTTGTTGTGCTTCCCACAGCACATCCAGATCGGTGATTAAGGCTTCTGCATCTAAGGAATAGGTGCGATCGGTGGCATCATATGTCCCATTTTTCAATCGGGCATGAGTGGTAAATCCCCAAATCCTGATCCAGCCATCATCTGGTTCCACTTGTGCCGCAAGATAATAATCACCTGCCCAACTGGGAATATCTACCCATTCCTGGGGAACTCGCAACTCGCTAAGATCGATCGCCGCATTTTGAATTAACACAAGCCGGATGGGATTTTCAGAACGACTTTGCAACACGATCGCACTGCCATCTACCATTTCCCAAACACTCGAATAATGCGCTGGATTCATCCAAGAAGTGGCTTGAGGATAGGCTTGACGTAACCAGTTGAGGAACGCATCAAGACACAGTTGATTCAGGTAAGCATTCCAGCGGCGACTGGGAGTTGAGAATCGCTGATTGCGTCGCCATGCTTGAGCTTGAGCATCTGGTGAAATTTCTAAATAAATGTGCTTTAGTTCAGTTTCCGTGAAAAACAGTGAATAGTTGGTCATGTGATCGCTCCATCTGGCAATTTTAGATTTTAGATTTTAGATTTCGGATTTTGGAAAACATACTGTTCACTTTGGGTAATTCTAGACCTGGAGTATTTCAGTCATCCAAAATCTAAAATCCAAAATCCAAAATCAATTAGGCTTCAACAACGACTCGTCCAACTGGGCAGGCAACACACGTAAGGATAAACCCTGCGTCTTGTTCACTTTGGTCAAGGGCATCAGGTTCTGTTTCATAACGAACTTCTCCTTCTAGCTTGCGCTTCTTGCAGGCACCACAAACCCCTTGTCTACAACTGCTGCGAATTTTCACTCCTTCTTGCTCTGCCAATTCTAGGATGGATTCTTCACCTTCAGCCGCAACTTCCTTTTCCGATTGGGCGAAGAATACCGCAGGCTGAGAGACGAGTCCAACGAGTGCCGGAACAGAGGGTACGACAACGGCAGGTGATGTAGTCGTAACTAATGCCGTTACACCGTTCAATTCGAGGGCAGGTGATTGAACTGGAGGGGTGACGATCGGGTCAGTAACGGTGGCGGCTGACTTTTTGGTTTTCTTAGGTACTCCGAAGCTTTCCTCGTGATAGTTTTGCATCGGGAATCCAAGACCCTCAAATGTTGTTTTCACCCCTTGCATGAATTTCTCAGGTCCGCAAACGTAAACAGTACGCTCTTGAAAATCGGGTGCAATGCTCCGCAGCATCGTTTCATCGAATCTGCCTTTGAATCCCATCCAAGCATGTCCGGCAGCAGATTGCGTGGTGGTGACGGCAAGGCGGAAGTTCGGCAGACGAGCCGCCATCATTTCGAGTTCTTGACGGAAGATGATGTCGCGAGGGCTACGGGCGCTGTGAAGGAAGACGATATCCCGATCGCTGCCCATATCTGCAATCCAGCGTGACATTGACATCATTGGTGTAATTCCGCTTCCAGCCGAGATTAGTAAGAGTTTCTGAGCAGAACTAGACGCACAGGTAAATTTTCCTCTCGGTTCACTAATCTTAATCTTGCTGCCGACCTTGATATTATCATGCAACCAATTAGAAACCAGTCCAGGAGGGGCATCGGGTGCATCAACGGGAGTAGAAACGCGCTTCACAGTGACTTCCAACAGGTGAGGACGCGACGGAGTAGATGAGATGGAATAAGAACGGTATATCGTCTCTCCGTTGATTTCTAGCTCCAGCGTGACAAACTGACCAGGCTTATAGCTGAACAGCATCGTTGACTCAGCCGCGAAGCTGAAGGTTTTTACATCGGCTGTTTCATCAGTAACACGGACACATTGAACCGCAATGTCATCTTGCCAAGCTTGAGATTGACTGCTTCCTTGAGTAGATTTGCCAGTCGATTCAGGCTTCTCGATCGCCTCAACCAACAGCACAAACTCCCCAACCCGAAGGATGTCACCTTCATTCAAACGGAAGCTCTGATTCACTTTGGCAAGTTCATTATTCAGCCGAGAGCCATCCGTGCTGCCCAAATCACTGTAGTAGTAAACGTTATCTTGTACTTTAATTCGACCGTGAACCCGACTGACTTCCGGACTCGCCAAGATCAAGTCACAGGTGGACGATCGCCCGATAATGCACTCCCCTTGCGGCGTGGTTGCTGGGTTCAGCGTGGTCTTACGAAACTCTCCGGTCTGGTTGTTGAAAATCTTGATGGCTAACATGGGGTGAATCTCCTTGCTGCATTAAATCCCTTCTGAAATAACAAACGATCGATTTTGCGACAGTATGCAGGGATTAAGGAGAAGATTTTCTCCAATACCTGCATTTCCAATCAAAGACTGACAACGGGAAAGAAACGGGAAGATTGAGGAATAGGGAATGGGGAATGGGTAAAATAGGGAATAGGGATAGGTGACGGGTGGATCGCAGAGACACTACAATTGCAGATTTCTTGTAGGGTAGGCATCTTGCCTGCCCCAATCCAGACGGGCAAGACGCCCATCCCACAAGAGATATCAACCAGTCGCACACTATCTCAATTACTGATCACCCATTCCCCATTCCCCATCACCCTATACCTGTGGCGGCTTCTCCCCGGATTTTGTGTCTTCAGGCTGAATTGTATTGCGGGGGGCAACGATCGTCGGATCGTCTTGAATCACCGGATTAATAGGTTGTCGTGAAGCGATCGTCGCATCATCCTGAGGTGGGTTATTCCGTTGAGCCACGACGGTTGGGTCTTCATGGGCGATCGGAGGTTTCGTCCGTCGAGCCACGACTGTAGTCGGGTCATGCTGGGCAGGCTGTCTAGAGCGTCGTGACACAACCGTAGTGGGATCGTTGTGCAACACGCTATATTGGCGACGGATAGTGGGATCAGACGTACCAATCTGCTGTGGACGAGGGACAAACAGATCTGGAGATTCTGCTTGCAGTTTGGCTAAAACTTCTCCATGTGCTGCCTCATTAATTCCCAATTTTTGTCGCATGGCTTGGAAGGCTTTCTGGCAGTCCTCCAGTGTCACTGTTTGTTGCTCTAAAGCGTCTCGCAAAATGCCTTCATACATGAGCAGACGATATTGACTGGTGAAACTGGGTAATACTCTCGCCAGTGCATACAGTTCATCTGGCTTCAACTCTTCCAGCGATCGACCTTCTAAGAATTGCGAGAAGTCGATATCCAGCTTGCCCAGTTGTCGGCGCAACAGATTGCCATCGCGTTCACGGGCATATCGTTCGGCACTGCGATTCCAGGATTTCACGATCCACAAACTGCTGCACAACACTGCTGCCCAAGCGATCAAGTTTTGAATGAGTGGCGGAAAATAACCGATCGTTGGACGAACACCTAAAAAGAACAGCAAATTGAATGCGATAAACGTGGCAACTGAAAAGATGCGACTCTGGACATGATCATTGCTGAGCGGATGTTTGAACCGTTTGTTGTAGCGTTTGAGATGCTTTTCTGCCCATAACCCGATCACATAACCTGCACCAGAAGTGAACGTTAGCGTCAGGGGAACGGCGATCAGTTTGGGAATGGGGATCGCAACGCCATTGATATAAAATCCGGGACTCAGTAACGTTGCAAGTTGGTTGGTTTCATTCCATACGCCTGCCGAGAGGAAGTTCCAATTACCGGAATACAACCCGAAGTAAACATAGAATCCGATTACCAAGCCAACATACGCATAGTAGAGCAATTTCCGATTCGGTTGATTAATTTCTTCCCAATAAGACCGCTCCGCATCAATGTCCATACAAGCTAATTTACACGCCGCACACGCGCTCCTTTCTTGACCTGTTTGATCGACAGTCCGACACATCGATTGCGTAATGCTCTTCGGAGGTGCTGTGTGAGCTTTGCTCCCTAATAATCCACTCGGTTCACTGTAGATCATGTGTACGGGTGCCATCGGACAAAAATAATGACACCAGGTTTTACCGTCAAACAAAAAGCCAACGACGATGGCGAAAAGAATAGTTAGGACGAGGAAGATTCCCAGCAAAAGGCGATCGGAGTTTACCAGCAACAATCGCACATTCAGTCCAACAAACAGTAAGGCAAATTGCAGCGTCAGGGCATTGTGATGTAACCAGGAATCCTCTGTCACCACACGCTTACGCTGAATTCCTAAACCCCGCGCAATTTGTGAGAAAAAGGACAGGGGACAAATCCGTCGCCATGCTTCGTGACCAAACACCAGCAGCGTGACGACACAAAGGGGGAGTACCATGCCCCAGAAAATCCGTGCGCCCATCGGATAAGACTCCAGGGGACGGCAATCGCCTTGAAACTGATAACAACCGTTCGCTGTCTTGGCGGCAAAGGTCTGACCTGGCTCTGTGACTATGGCAGAGATAGGATCATAAAACATTGACGCAATCAAAATTAACCAACCGATCGCAAGCACCCATCGGGTGATGTGCATGTGCCGCTCTGGAATTTTTGAAAACATAAGGGGGAATCCTCCTAGATTGTGACAGGAATGGGACTATCGCTGGCTATAGTGGGTTTTGAGCCATTCCTCTAACGCGGTACTCATAGCTTCCAATACATCTAAACTGGGAGAAATATGCAACGTTTCGTGACTCCAATCGGCAAGGCTGCGTTGCAGCGATCGTTTCACCCGACTCAATTGCCGGGAAATGTTATATTGCTTCACATTTAAATGTTCAGCAATTTGCTGTTGAGTTAATTCTTGAACGTAATACAGTTGTAGAAGTTTTTGGGTTTCAGGGTCAAGGTGTTCGATCGCTTTACTTAACACGGCGTTGATTTGTCCAGCCCGTGAACTTTCTTCTTGAGCGATCATGACCGTGATCCCGACTTCCGCCTCACTGTCTTGCAACATATCGAGCAACTCGCCTTCCTCTTGTCCCAAGATAGGCGCATTAATCGAAATTGCCGTCGGATACAAATATTGACGAACGGCATTGGCACATGCCATCATCCAGGCTTCAATCTCTCCAGGACTGGCTTCCGGTGCAGAGGGGAAAGGTTGCATTTGTCGCTGCTGATTGTAGAGTTTGGCGATCGTTTTCCATGTTTCGGGTTCAGGTTTCAGTAACTTGCGCGTAGATGCGGTGCGATTAGGCACCTCAGATGGAGCGTAAAATGCATTAAAACAAGTCCAGGCGAGAACATGACGATCGATCGTGTCCGGCGCGAGTCCGATATATTTCAATGATTCAATCAACCGTTTTTTGCTGAGTTTGTTGAGCAACGCCCAAGGGGTGCAAATATCAACGACCTGACGTTGCCGCAATGTGTCTTTGAGGACGCTGCCAAATGTCAGACTGGCATAACTTTTCAACGAAAAACTGTGTTCTGGGTTGAAGCCTTGCAGAACTTTATCCAGACGGGCGATCGCCACCTGAAAACAATCCGAAAGCTGAAACTGTGGATTGGCGAAACGAGAAGCCACTTTTTGTGCTGCCCAATAGCAAACCTCCTGCAAGTAGGCTGCCAAATGGTCTCGTGCCAATCGATGAGTTTGCGCCTGCCATGCTTTATGCCAGTAAAGAACCCAAAAATCTTCAATGGGTTCAGTTGGATGAGGCTGCGTTGACGAGCGTTCCATACTGCGACGCAAACGGGGATCAGTGACCCACCCTCGAAAGCGATCGGCATCAAATTGCAGGAACGTCGAGAAGAGTTCAGTAATCCCTTGGCGAGGACGCATGAATCAACAGATGTAAGTAGGAGGGCAAAACGAGTGGCAAAACACGCTCCTACCAGCCTACATCAAAAGTTTTATCAGGGATTTCAGATTTTAGATTGTTTATAGCCATAGTCATATTGGTTAGGACATTTTTGTGGGGCGGCGGAGTTGCCTCACAAAAATGTCCATGTCCTAACCTAACTGACTACAGCTATACTTGCCTGCTCTGGGCACGATCGCCTTTTGGGAATAGGATAGAGACAACTTGCCCTAGCCATCCATGAGCCTCTGCATCAACCCTAAGTGTCCCCGCCCCGATCATCCCGGTAATGATCACAGCCGCTATTGTGTTCGTTGCGGTTCTGATTTGCTCCTGAACGATCGCTATCGAGTCTTGCGCTTGCTGAGTGACAAAACCGGATTTGGCAAAATCTATGAAGCATACGAACACACCACGCCCAAAATCCTCAAGGTGTTAAAGGAAAGCTGGAACACTAACAGCAAAGTGGTGGAACTATTTGAGCAAGAGGCACGGGTTCTCGGCAAGTTAGATCACCCCGGTATTCCCAAGGTCGATGACTATTTTCAACATTCAGTGAGTTCGCAGGGTTGGACGACTCCACCTCTGGTGCATTGCATTGTCATGGAAAAAGTGGATGGACTGAATCTGGATGAATGGATGGTGCAACAGGGAAATCATCCGATCGCTCAAACCCAAGCTCTGCGTTGGTTGAAGCAAGTCGTCGAGGTGTTGGGTGTGGTTCATGCTAACCACTATTTCCATCGCGACATCAAACCGGGAAACATCATGCTGCATCGCTCTGGGCAACTGGTGCTGATTGACTTCGGCACTGCCAGAGACCTCACCTACTCCTATGCCTCCAAGTTGCAAGGACACCGGATCACCGCCGTTGTTTCACCCGGTTTCACGCCACACGAACAATCCAACGGGCAAGCTGTGCCACAATCCGACTTTTTTGCACTGGGACGATCGTTTGTCCAGCTCCTCACGGGAAACCATCCATCAGAGATGTACGATCCCCAAGAAGATGAGCTTCACTGGCGCGACCACACCACGAACGTCTCTCCCCTGCTGCTCGATCTACTCGATCGGATGATGGCGCGTAAAGTGGGCGATCGTCCGGTGGATACACGGGCGATTCTGCAACAGATCACAGAAATTGAGAAATCCCTTCAGCCGCAACCCATTAAATCTCCGACGGCTCCACCGCGTAAGTCGATTGTCCCTGCCGTTAAATCCTCAACTCTTCTACCCCGCAAGTCTTATCTCCCTGCTGTGGTTGCCATCTCTGGACTGGTGATTTTGGGAGGGGCGATCGGCTATTGGCTCAAGCTGAATCCAAATCCTATTGCTATTAGTTCACCTAGTGACACACCTATTTCGGCCCCTAACGCTTCTGAACAGACATCACCCACTCCTAGCTTTCCCATGCCATCCGACTACGCAAACCTAGCCCTTGCTAATACCCTCTCTGGGCATTCTAGACCAGTTAACTCTGTTGCCATCAGTGCTGATGGGCAGACGATCGTCAGTGGCAGTGAGGATAGCACCATCAAAGTGTGGAATCTGAAGACGGGGGAGTTGCTCCAAACGCTCTCCGCGCATTCTGACACGGTTTTCTCGA
>JAAUSF010000262.1 GCA_012033255.1 Cyanobacteria bacterium RU_5_0 | reverse complement strand
TACCGAGGTCAATGCCTAGAATCTTCATATAACAACTCCTGTGGGTTGGAGAATTGGGTTTACAGGTTGAGTGCAATTGACTTGATTGTCCTGTTTTTCCGACCCACGGCTTACATGGATTCTTTAGCTGTCCTCTTCAGCAACTAAAACAGATTTAGATCGCAAACCCGTCATTGCTCCCATCAAGTTTTTTAACATTTGGCTTTTATATGTACGATTGTGCATATAATGACTGAATGGTTTATCAATGGGACAAAGACAAAGCGGCAACAAACCTCCGTAAGCACGGTATTGATTTTGCCGATGCGGTCTCTGTGTTCTCAGATGATCTAGCAATCACAACGCCAGATGAACGATTCGATGAAGAGCGGTTCATTACAATTGGACTAGATATCCTAGGTCGAGTGATTGTGTTGGTGTATACCTGGCGGGGTCAGAAAATTCGACTAATTTCAGCTAGACCTGCGACTCGTCCAGAACGAAGACAGTATGAAGAGGGCTAAATTATGGAAGTGGAATACGATTCTGTAGAAATGGAATATGATTTCAGTCAAGGAAAACGTGGTGCTATCGATCCTGTTGGTGCGGGAAAAACACGCATTACAATTCGGATCGATGATGATGTACTCGAATGGTTTCGAGAGCAAGTTCACCAAGCAGGAGGAGGAAACTATCAAACTTTAATGAATGAAGCATTGCGGACACATATTCAACAGCGACATGAGCCGCTAGAATCAACTTTGAGGCGAGTGTTACGGGAAGAGCTAGAACGAACAGGTAAGTGAAATTGATGGCTATTGCCGAGCTAACCAGGGCTTGCAGCGGATGGCCTCAACACGCTGATGATGACTCGAAGACTCTTACCACCGCTGAAGCCCAAGCCGTTGTGCCGCTTTGTTCCTAGGTGATGGCGGTAGTTTAAGATTTGTCTGTTAGCGTTCAAGATCAAGTCGTTGCCAAACTGGTTGACAAGCTACACATGGCTGTAAAAAACTCTTTTTGCCTTGCCATAGAATCAACAAACGCTCGAATTCGCGGTGCAACGAAGCGACGGTCGAGATAGCAGATCCAGACAGGAACCTCTGGGGGGCGATAGGGGGAGAGAACTTCTTGCAAATCGCTTTTAGCCAATGCTTCCGCTGCCACAAATGAAGGCATTTGGCTCAAGCCCAAACCAGCGATCGCCGATCGCACAATCGCATCAGCATTATCAAACACAACCGAGCCACTCACCGCATATCGTTCAACCTTGTCGTCAACCGCAAAAGACCAAGGATAAAAGCGTCCGGTCGATCGATTACGAAAATTTAAGCAGGTATGCTGCTGAAGCTCATCTGGATGTTGAGGGTATCCATGCTGCTCCAGATAGCTTGGTGAACCACAAACCACCAAAGGGTAGCTGATAATTTGGCGAGCAATGAGATTCGCACTATCGCTCAATTGTCCCGTGCGAATCACGACATCAATGGCTTGCTCAGCTAAATCTATGGGTCGATCGTCCATCGAAATATCTAGGGTGATCTCTGGGAACTCCTGAGTGAACGCCTTAAGGAGTGGGACTAAGCAAACACGTCCAAATGCAGCCGAAACACTCACGGTTAATCGACCTCTGGGCGCGACTCGATTTCCCTGGATTTCTGCTTCCAGTGCATCCAGTTCCCCCAAGATCTGCTGACATCCCTCATAAAAGCGCACTCCGTCCGTGGTGAGGCTAATACTACGGGTTGTGCGGTGGAATAGTTTAACCCCCAAATCTGCCTCTAATCGAGCGACGGCTTTACTAACAGCGGAAGTCGATAACCCCAGCGTATTGGATGCCTGGGCAAAGCTTTGTACTTCTGCCACTCGAATAAACGCCAGCATATTGGACAAACTCTTCATAGGATTATTGAAAAAAGGTGGACAAAGAAGTGAAATTTAGCCTCTTCTCAAAAGATTGTAAACAAAATATCTTGGAAATCAAGGAGGGCAGCGAAGGCTGATATAACCTCCAAGCAATCTTTGAGGAAATGACAATGACGACTCAATATCCATTTGTTCGTGAACTTTATGACGCATTTCAACAGAGTGAATTCGATCGCTGGGATGCACTCGTCGCAGAAAATGTCTTGGTCAATTCAACAATGGGTCGAAATATTCAAGGGCGAGAAGCCTTGAAAGGATGGGCATCTCAATTCGTCAATGCGCTGCAATCGCGGGTCGATCTTGTGGATGAATTTGAAGCGATCGATGCGGATGGCAATGGTCGTGCCTTCTTTACGGTGTGCCTGGACTGGAAGCACGCTGAAGTATTTATGGGAATGCAACCCACAGGACGGGAAGGAACATCGATTGAAACGATGCTATTGACCATTAAAGATGGCAAGGTTGTGTGGTGGGATGTTGCTGATAACACGGTTGAGATCAGTCTCTACTTTTGGGAACGAGGCTGGGCGATTCCCCATAACGTTCATCCAGAGATTCTAGTAAAAGGGATTGAACGCCGCCCCACTACAATTTGAGGCTTACCAAATAGTTGCAAAAAATCATCTTTGTACTGACAGGAGAAACCGATGAAAACGATTCAAGTCAATCAACATGGCGATGCAGATGTTCTTAAACTCAATGAGATTGAAATTCCCAAACCTCAAGCTGGGCAAGCGTTGGTCAAAATTCACTATGCAGGAGTAAATTTCATTGATGTGGCGATGCGGCGCGGTTGGTATCCCAATCCACCGATTCCCACTCCCTTTACTCCTGGTGTAGAAGGTGCAGGAGAAGTTGTTGCGATCGCAGAGGGGGTGACTGAAGTGAAAGTAGGCGATCGCGTCAGCTTTATGCAAGAAGAAGAACCTGGATTAGAGCGGGCTTATGCAGAGTACATCCCGATCGTAGCTTGGAAGCTCATCCCTCTCCCCGATTTCATCTCATTTGAAACCGCAGCAGCCATGACCGCTCAGGGCTTGACGACGCAGTATATGATGCATGAATTTGTCACGCTGCAACCTGGGAAAACGGTACTCATTCATGCGGCAGCAGGTGGAATGGGTTTAAATCTAGTGCAATGGGCGAAGCATTTGGGGGCATTCGCGATTGGGACAACATCTAATGAAACCAAAGCACAACGGGTTTTGGCATTAGGTGCAGATACCGTCATCAACTACACTCAGGAAGACTTTGAGCGGCGGGTGAAAGAACTGACTCAGGGTAAAGGTGCAGATCTAATCATTGATGGCGTTGGTAAGACTACCTTTGCAGGCGACTTGGAAGCGGTTGCCACACGCGGGCACATTGTAACCTACGGCATTACAGGCGGAATGCCGGACAATATCAATCCATTTGAATTGCTGACCCGTTCCAGGACGATACATGGCGCAGACTTATTTGACTACATTGCTAATCGTGAAGAGCGAATCATGAGAGCCAATGCAGTTTGGCAAGCCATTTCAGAGGGTTGGCTGACTCCCCAGATTTCCCAAGTGTTTGCGCTAGAAGATGCGATCGCGGCTCACCATCTGATTGAAGATCGCAACAACATGGGCAAAATTTTGCTCAAGATTTAGCCTTAGGATCGTGGCTTAAATAAGATCCAGAATATAATGAAGCGTGATAGCCTGAGAATTCTTCCTTTATTTGTTTTTAGATGAATCCGTACCCCTACGCCATTGAACAACAAATGCAACGGCTTTAT
>JAAUSF010000121.1 GCA_012033255.1 Cyanobacteria bacterium RU_5_0 | reverse complement strand
CACCGGGATTGCCCCGACGCCATGGCAACCACCGCTAATCCAGGGCAACCACGCCGGGATTGCCCCTACACCACGGCAACCACGGCGGGATTGCCCCGACGCCACGGCAACCATCAACAGAAAATTTACAGGTGGAAATCATTTATCAAATTATCCTGATATCCCTGTCCCAGAATGGATTAAAGAAATGGTAGATGCACCCTGATTCGTTACCCCCCGGACCGGAACTGGGGGGTTTTTTTGTAGCTTGCATCTCCAGGAAGGGAAAAGTTTTTTGTAGCTTGCATCTCCAGGAAGGGAAAAAGGCAAAAGTTTCTTGTGGGGTAGGCATCTTACCTGCCCTGCTCTGGACGGGCGAGATGCCCATCCCACAAGAGATGGAAACAAGATGATGTGCATCTTGTTTCCAGGCGTTATAAAGAAGTTGCACCTGATTCCCTACTCCCTTACCGGAGCAGATGCCGCCTCACATTGACCTCCCAACGCATTAACCACGGTGCAGGTGTTGATAACGAGCATGGTTTGATACGTTGGGGCAGGAGTGCCTTCGCCGCCGGGTCCCTCGACGTAAAGAGGTTGTTCAGCGACAGTGACATTGGCATCTCTGGCAACAGTCTGAATCACCTTTGGATCGGTCGTAGCCTCCGCAAAGATCACAGGGACACCAGCGTCTTTCACTAAGTCAACTAATTCAGTCAGACGAGCCGCAGAGGGTTTCTCTTCAGTACTCAGTCCGCCCAATGCTCCTTTGACGGTAAAGCTATAGGCTTGTGCATAGTATTGGAACGCATCGTGAGTAGTGACTAATTGGCGATCGCCTTCTGGCACTGTAACAACCTGAGTTTTGATCCAATCGTTAATTTGCGTTAATTCAGTCGTTAATGCTTCAGCATTTTGTTGATAGACTTCAGCATTCGTTGGAGACACCTGTTCCAGGTTATCCCGAATCACTTCAACAATCTGGATACCATTCTC
Source organism: Cyanobacteria bacterium RU_5_0 (assembly GCA_012033255.1). Classification (GTDB taxonomy): domain Bacteria; phylum Cyanobacteriota; class Cyanobacteriia; order Elainellales; family Elainellaceae; genus JAAUSF01. The sequence continues at coordinate 16,056 of JAAUSF010000121.1, read as the reverse complement.
GGCGTTGTGCCAAATGTGCGGATCGGGTTCCTGTTCATCAGTTACCGCGTCGCCTTCGGGGTCGTGATCGGTGTCGGCTGCCGCGACTTCACCTTCATGCTCATGGTCGTGATCCTCACCCAAAATTGGATTGGGAACCGCAGATTCAAACACGGCAACTTTGGGAGCAGCGATGCTGGTTGCGTCGATGATCTTGTCTAATGAAGGCTCATAGTTATATCCGCCATACAGTATCAAGTCAGCCTCTTCGATCGCCTTTCGATCGGATGGCGTTGGTTCATAGATATGCGGATCTTGGTTGGGTTGGAGCAGGCACGTTAGCGCGATCGTCTCTTGAGCCATTTGTTCGGTTAAATCACACAGCACCGTCGATGTGGCAACAACCTGCGGAAGATCCGTTGTTGTCTGAGGGGTTGTGGTCGAGTCTTGGGATTGCTCCGTTTGGCTATTTTGGGCTTGAGTGCAGCCCGAAAACCCGATCGCCGCTATCAACGCCGCCATCCCCCAAGCCGACCTTATCCTAACCCGCTTATTCATTTTTTACCTTTCCTTGCTGTATTCCAGCTAGAGCTTCTGTTATGATGCGTGGAAGTATAGTGAAAATGATTATCATTAGCTTCAGATATGCTAGAGGTTGAGTACTTATCTGTCAATTACCGGGGAACCTGGGCACTCGAAGATGTCAGTTTGCGCTTAATTCCAGGAGAGTTAGTGGGGTTAATTGGTCCAAATGGAGCCGGAAAAAGTACTTTAATCAAAGCAATCCTGGGATTAGTGCCAGTGCATAGTGGGAGAGTGTTATTCGAGGGAATTCCGCTTCAGCATCAGCGCCAACGAGTGGCATATGTGCCGCAGCGATCGCAAATCGATTGGGACTATCCCATTACCGCCAAGAGCGTCGTCATGATGGCATGTACTGTCTCCACTGGCTGGTTCCGCAAACCCGATCGGCAGGCTCGATCGCGAGTTCGATCGGCACTTGAACGAGTCGAAATGCTCAATCTATCCCATCGCCAAATCGGAGAACTCTCCGCTGGACAACAGCAACGAGTCTTTTTGGCACGTGCCCTGGCTCAGCAAGCCGATCTGTTCTTATTCGATGAACCCTTCACTGGCATTGATAAAAAAACAGAAGCCATCCTTTTAAGACTCTTTGCAGAACTGCGGTCAAATGGCAAAACTCTGCTGATTTGTAGCCACGAGTGGGGAAATTCCCTCGATCGCTACGATCGTCTCCTCTTACTGAACCAACGCCTCCTTGCCAACGGCGATCCTAAAACCGTCATGACCCTCGACAATATTCAACGTGCCTATGGCGAAAATCTTCAACCCAGCACAAATGGTCATGTAGAGATGCCATTCTTCTGTTAACCTATCCCCCCTCCCCCACTATGGCTTCACTGCCGTGAGTGCCAGGTTTAGATACTTATCCCTTACTTTCATTCTTTATTCCTTTATCCTTTATCTCTCCCCTATGCTCTCCTGGCTCCTCGATCCACTCAACTATGAATTCATGCGAAATGCGATCGTCACAGGCATTTTGATTGGTATTCTCTGTCCGGTGGTCGGAAGCTTTTTAATTGTGCAACGGATGGCAATCTTGGGAGATGTAATTGCTCATGCCATTTTGCCAGGATTGGTGATCGCAAACTTTTTGGGCATCGAAATTATCTTGGGTGCCTTCGTTTTCGGGATGTTAAGTACATCGATTATTGCCTGGATTCGTGCCCAATCTCGCGTCAAGATTGATGCCGCAATGGCGTTGATTTTTGCTAGTTTTTTTGCGTTGGGTGTCAGCTTGATGACCGTGTTAGACACTCGGCTTGATTTGCATGAAATCCTTTTGGGAGACATTCTCAGCGTCAGAGCGAGCGATATTTGGCGCACAAGCATCGTTGCCCTCGTCATCCTGCTTCTGATCATGCTGTTCTATAAGGAGTTGTTATTCTACACCTTCGACAAGATCGGAGCCGAAGCGGCTGGGTTGCCCGTCAACGCCCTTCACGTTGGGTTGATGGCAGGAATTACATTAACCCTGATTGCAGGGATGAAAATTGTGGGCGTGATTTTGGTGGTGTCTCTCTTGGTAGGACCCGCAACAACTGCCTATTTGCTAGTAAAAGAATTGCATTGGATGATGGCAGTAGGAGCCGGATTGGGCGTGATCGCAAGTGTGGTTGGGATGTATATTAGCTATTATCTTGATTTACCATCGGGTCCAGCGATCGCCCTTACCGTCTTCGGTTTGTTTGTTCTGGCATTGCTCTTCAGCCCATCGCAGGGAATTTTGACACGATCGCGCTTTATGAAGTTGCCAAAACACTGATCGACATCTGATAAACCGATGTAGGATTAATTCGTCCTGCTGCATCGCTTTACAGTTGAACGCATGACCTCCATTGGCGGCACTACTCACGAGTATTACTGGAATTGGAAAAAGAAATCCATTCGAGTGGTTTATGAAGTGTTGGGAGAGGGCAAACCGATTCTGCTTTTGCCCGCATTGAGTAGTGTCTCGACTCGTGCAGAAATGCGAGGATTGGCGGAGTTGCTGTCCCAGCAGTATCAAGTTTTTGCCCTTGATTGGGTTGGATTTGGAGAATCCTCTCGTCTTGCCGTTGACTATTGCCCTCAGCTTTACCATGCTTTTTTGAAAGCGTTCGTTCATACTCTCTTCACCGAGCCTGTAGTGGTGATTGCGGCGGGGCACTCTGCTGGATATGTGATGCAATTGACCTATCAAACTCCTCCTGTTTGGTCTTGGGTCGTGTTAGTGGCTCCGACATGGCGCGGTCCCTTGCCAACCGCAATGGGAGAACATCGCTGGATTTATGGCTTGCTGCGATCGCTCATCCATCTGCCGCTCATCGGTCATCTCCTCTACTTCCTCAACACTCTGCCGCCATTTCTGGGCTTCATGTATCGCCGCCATGTTTACGCTGATCCCAGACATATCAACCGAAGCTTGATTGCTCAAAAGTGGCGCACCACCCAAAAACGAGGCGCGAGATATGCATCTGCGGCTTTCGTGACAGGCGCACTTGATCCGGTTCGGCAACGCAGCCAATTCTTCGACTACTTCCAACCCTTGCCACCCATGCCCGTTCTATTTGTCATTGGTGAACAAACGCCACCCAAATCTCTTGCTGAAATGGAGTATCTTGCTCACTTCACGGGAGTTCAAGTCTACCGGATGTCAGGTTCTCTGGGTGTTCATGAAGAATTCTCGGATGAATTAATCAACGGAATTTTGCCATTCTTAAACAAGTATTTGTCTTGAGGGATTTGTCTTGAGGTGATGAATTCGGCTCGACAGGCATCTGCCCCCTTAGTGGAAACCCTCCGATCGTGTGTTCATCGATCGCAGATTTCCTTTCATACACCCGGACACAAACAAGGGCAAGGCATCCCTGAGATCCTCTGCGAGTTATTGGGTACTGCCGTTTTTCAAGCCGACTTCCCCGAACTTCCCGAACTAGATAATCTATTTACTCCAAAAGGTGTGATTCAACAGGCTCAAGAACTTGCCGCAGAAGCATTTGGGGCGGAGCAAACCTGGTTTTTAGCGAATGGATCAACCTGTGGAATTGAAGCGGCTGTGTTAGCGACTTGCAATCCGGGTGACAAGATTGTGCTGCCTCGGAACGTCCATCAGTCTGCGATCGCCGCTCTCATTCTCTCCGGCGCGATGCCTGTTTTCGTCGAACCAGTCTATGATCCGGCTTGGGATCTCGTCCACGGCACTTTTCCAGACGCGATCGAAATGGCTCTGAGTCATCATCCCGATGCCAAAGCCGTTTTGCTCGTCTCACCCACTTACCACGGAGTCTGTAGTGATTTAGAGGCAATTGCCCAACTCACTCACCGCTACTCGATTCCTCTCCTGGTAGACGAAGCGCACGGTGCCCATTTTGCCTTCCATCCAGACTTACCCACGCCTGCCTTGGCGGCTGGAGCCGACCTAGCCGTACAATCCATCCACAAAACCCTGGCGGCTCTGACCCAAGCGGCAATGCTGCATATTCAAGGGCAACGAATCGATCGCGATCGTCTCACTCGCTCTCTTCAACTTGTTCAATCCACTAGCCCTAGTTATCTCCTCCTCGCCTCCCTGGATGCTGCCCGTCAACAGATGGCAACCGCAGGTCACGCCTTGATGGAGCGAACGCTAGAATTAGCCGATCGTGCCAGAACTCAGATCAGCCAAATCCCAGGGCTAGAAGTCTTGCATCCTAATCAAACTGGCATCACTCCAGGATTTTTTGCCCTCGATCGCACCCGCCTCACCATCAATGTGACTGGTTTAGGACTCACTGGCTTCCAGACAGACGAAATTTTACATCAGACGTTGGGAGTCACTGCCGAACTGCCTGTCCTCTGTCATCTCACCTTCATCATCACGATCGGCAATACTGAAGCAGATATCGATCGGCTCATTCAAGCATTCAGGACACTGGCAAAAGACGCGGAGATACGGAGATGCGGAGACGCGGAGACAAAATTCACCCCTCACCCCTCACCCCTCACCCCTCACCCCTCTCTTCATCTCCTTACCCCTCGCCAAGCCTTCTTTGCGCCATCTGTCACGGTGCCAATTGAGCAGGCGATCGACCAGATCAGTGCCGAACTGATTTGCCCCTATCCTCCTGGAATTCCGGTTCTGTTTCCGGGAGACATCATTGCGGCAGAGGCGATCGACTACTTGCAAGAAGTTCTGGCAGCGGGTGGCACTATCACAGGGTGTTCTGACCCTAGCCTCCAAACTCTAAAAATTGTGAAAGGATGAAGAGGAATCAGGCGTCAGTATCACAGGTAGGGTGGGCATTGCCCACTCCAAAATGGGTTTTCGATAGGCTCTTAGTGAGTGGTTAGACGGCAAGTCCTCAGCTTGAAAGATTTGGAGTAGACATTAATCATGACCCAAGCCACAGAGCAACGACTTTATACCCCAGAAGAATATCTAGAACTAGAGATCAACTCAGAGGAACGACACGAATATGTTGACGGGGAGATCATCCTGATGCCGGGTGGAATGCCTAACCATAACCGCATTGCTGGCAACTTGTATGCAGCCTTAAACTTTGCGCTTAAACGGCAACTCTATGATGTGTTTTTCACCGATCAGCGATTGTGGATTTCTCGAAAGCGAATCTACACCTACCCAGATGTTATGGTTGTGCAGGGAGAATTGCAGCTACAAGAAGGACGGAAAGATACTCTTACTAATCCAATAATGATTGCGGAAGTGCTTTCAGAATCAACCGAGGCCTATGACCGCAGTGGCAAATTTGCCGCCTATCGCACGATTCCTACTTTGCAGGAGTATGTATTAATCGATCAATACTCAATCCACGTTGAGCAATATTATAAAACTGAGCCTCGTCAATGGATTTTTTCTGAATATGACGGCGAAGCATCTATCCTGACGCTCAACACAATTCCCTTTGAAATGTCGCTTGCAGATCTCTACGACAAAGTTGATTTTGAAGCCGCATAGCAGCGAGGTTGTTTGTAGCGGGTGGCTTTCACTGTTACTTTTAAGTCACCTCCTAACCTCCAACTCCAACTCTCGCATATGTCCTCTTCCCTCTGGCCCTATATCACTCCTGGCATCCCCGATCACCTGTTTGAACGATTGCCAGGAATTCCGTTGAGTAAACGTGAAATTCGCCTTTTGCTGATCTCTTACTTACGCCTCAAACCGGACTCTGTGCTGTGGGATATTGGAGCAGGAACCGGAACGGTCACAGTTGAAGCAGGGTTACTCTCTCCGAGAGGGAAAGTGATTGCGGTGGAGCGAGATGAAGATGTGGTGAGTTTGATTCGGCGGAATTGCGATCGCTTCAACGTTGAAAATGTCGAGATTATCGAAGGAAGTGCCCCAGATTGTTTGAAGAATATAGCCTATGACCCAGACTGCGTTTGCGTCGAAGGAGGTCGCCCAATCAAGGCGATCCTGCAAGCTGTCTGGCAACGTTTACAGCCCCAAGGTCGCATCGTAGCGACGGCTACCAACTTCGAGAACTTATATGCCATTTCTGAAGGACTCGCTGAATTACAAGTCCGCAATATTGAAGTGGTGCAGTCTGCCGTTAATCGTCTAGAAACCCGTGGCAACCATCAAGTGTTTGCTGCTGTTGATCCAATTTTCGTTCTTAGTGGAGAGAAGTTGGACTAGATGAGTGGAGGGGGGGATGGGATATCGGTTTCTCTGAATTACGATCGACTCATGAGGCAAGTGCCACGAATTCTGTTAATGTATGCCAGAGGAATTCTTAACCTCGACTTAACAGACTGCTTTGATGCAGGTAAGAGCTTGTCCAGACAAGACTTCTATTCCTTTACCTTCTATGACGCTGGCTCGTGTTCTCAGTGCTATTGTGGCAATCATCCTGGCTTTTGGGATGATTGTTTTAGGTGGATGGTACTTTACCTTCTGCTTCGGAATCATCGTTTATCTTGGTCTTCAGGAATACTTTAATCTAGCTCGTGCGACCGGTTTGGCTCCCGCCGCTAAGACTACGATCGCCCTGAGTCTGCTGTTGCTAATTACTGCCACCGTTTCGCCTACCCTGGTCGATGCGGTCATGCCGATCGCCGGAACGATCATTTGTTTCTATCTGCTGTTTCAGTCCAAGCTGGCAACCATTGCTGATATTTCCTCGTCTATCTTGGGATTATTCTACGGAGGATATTTGCCGAGTTATTGGGTGCGACTGCGATCGCTTGGCAATGCTGAACTTAGCAATCTTCCGTTGGGTGGCTATTTTCCTCTGAGCTTTCCTGATGTTGATTCGCTTCCAGTTGGGTTAACCATCACTCTACTTGCCTTCGCCTGTATTTGGGCAGCGGATATTGGTGCTTTTGTCGTTGGTAAACTCTTCGGACGAACTCGTTTGACAGATATTAGCCCCAAAAAAACTGTAGAAGGAGCCGTGTTTGGCGTATTGGGCAGCGTTGCTGTTGCCGCCGCAGGCTCCTGGTATTTGAGTTGGACAGGGCAACCGCTTAGCGGGATGGCATTAGGACTTTTGATCGGGATTGCCAGTCTACTCGGCGATCTGACGGAATCAATGATGAAGCGGGATGCTGGAGTGAAGGATTCCGGGCAACTCATCCCTGGTCATGGTGGTATTCTCGATCGCACCGACAGCTATGTGTTTATCGCTCCCTTGGTTTACTACTTCATCATCCTACTTTTACCTCTTTTACCATCTTGACGAAGGCGAAAATTGATACCTAAATAGGACATAGTGATCCAGACTTGAAAATTGTCAGTGATCTCTGTCCAACCTTTACTGAATTGGTATCTAAATTAGCAATTCATCGCGATAAGATTGATGCAGATCATCGATTTCGAGGCTTAGAGAATGACCGGAGAGGGACTTCGAGCAATGGAAACAGTTAAGTGGGCGCTCAGCCTACGGTTATCCGATCGATCTGCCCTCTCAGTCGTATCAGTATTTTTACCCCTGATCCCTGGATGACTAATCTGGTCTGTGAAAGCAAAACGCCGTTACTCACGTCTTCAATTCACCTTCCGTCCTCTGCAACCGGAGACGATCGCATCCTCGCCGCCATCGACGTTGGCACCAATTCGATTCATATGGTTGTGGTGAAAATTCAGCCGACCTTGCCAGCCTTCACGATCATCGCCAGAGAAAAGGCAACTGTGCGATTGGGCGATCGTGATAAAAGACCGGACGCCTGACTCCAGAAGCCATCGACCGGGCGATCGTTGCGCTCAAACGCTGTCAAGAAATCGCTAAAAGCCTCAACGCAGAAGACGTGATTGCTGTCGCCACAAGCGCGGTGCGGGAAGCCCCGAATGGTCATGCGTTCCTGCATCAGGTTGAGGAAGAAACAGGACTCGTCATCGATTTAATTTCAGGACAGGAAGAAGCTCGACGCATCTATTTGGGTGTGTTGTCGGGCATGGCGTTCAATAACCAACCCCATGTCATCATTGATATTGGTGGCGGTTCTACAGAACTGATTTTGGGCGACGGACATGAACCTCGCACCCTCAGCAGCACTAAAGTTGGAGCCGTCCGGCTGAGCGCAGAACTGATCGATACTGACCCCATTAGCAGCAGTGAATTCAATTATCTGCAAGCTTATGTGCGTGGAATGCTAGAGCGATCGGCGGAAGAGTTGCTAACGCATATACACCCTGAAGAAAAACCTCGCTTGGTGGGCACATCAGGGACGATCGAAACTCTCGCCATCATCCATGCTCGTGAAAAGCTGGGATTTGTCCCTACGCCCCTCAATGGCTATCAGTTCAGTCTTAAAGACTTGCGGGAGATCGTCAATCGGCTGCGAAAGCTGAACTATGCTGAACGGGCGGCTATTCCAGGAATGACCGATCGCCGCTCCGAGATCATTGTTGCTGGGGCGGTGATTTTACAAGAAGCGATGACCTTACTCGGACTGGAAAGCCTCACCATCTGCGAACGGGCACTGCGGGAAGGGGTCGTCGTCGATTGGATGCTGACTCATGGATTAATTGAAGATCGACTGCGTTACCAGAGTTCCGTCCGACAACGCAGCGTCATCAAGATTGCTCAGAAATATCAAGTTAACTTGACGCACGGAGAGCGGGTTGCCAAATTTGCGCTGACCTTGTTTGACCAAACGCACAGCATTCTACATGAATGGGGCGAAGAAGAACGCGACCTTCTGTGGGCATCTGCTATTTTGCACAATTGCGGTCATTTTATTAGCCACTCGGCCCATCATAAACATTCCTATTATCTGATTCGCAATGGTGACTTGTTGGGCTATACCGAGGTGGAGATTGAGACGATCGCCAACCTTGCCCGCTACCACCGCAAAAGCAGCCCTAAAAAGAAGCACTATAGCTATCGCAACATCAGCAGCAAAAAACATCGGCGGGCTGTAGAACAACTCAGCCCTCTGTTGCGGCTAGCGGTTGCGCTCGATCGGCGGCAAATTGGTGCTATTCAAGATCTACGTTGTGAATACCAGTCAGAGAAACGAGAACTGCATCTTTACCTGCAAGCCAAAGCACCTGATGATGATTGTGAGCTAGAACTTTGGAGTTTAGACATGAAGAAGGGCAATTTTGAGACACAATTCGGAATCAAATTAATACCAACGCTGTTTCAGACGATCCTCGTTGTAAATTGACGCGATGTGCAATTTGTTTCTATCGCTTGTGGGATGAGCGTCTCGCTCGTCTAGATTAGGGCAGGCAAGATGCCTACCCTACCAGAAATCAAAGCTCATGGCAGTAAAGTTGCCTACGGAAAAAGATAGCTTGATATTTCCTCAGGATTCAGACACTCTGGAAGCAGATCAAAGGTTCAGTTTAACCACGTTGGTTAGGCATTCATTGTCGTACTCCGCTTCCTATGCTCGTGGATCATCTCTATTGGCTTGATCAGATCCAACCGTCTCAGCGTGATCAGGTTGGGGATAAAGCCTTTTACCTCAGCCTACTAACCCAACGAGGATATCCCGTGATTCCGGGATTTGTGGTGCCTGCGATCGCATTTGAGTCCTTTTTGGAGCAAATTATCTGGGCAGAGCCGATGTTTGCAGACTTGCCCAATTCTTCACTCCACATTGATGTGGATAATCCTCGGCAGTTGCAAGCGGTCGCTCAGCAAATTCGACAAGCGATTCGATCGACCGCCCTTTCAAAAGCCTGGTTAACCTCCTTAAAAGCCGCCATTCAGCAGTGGCAGACCTCGACTCTCATTCTGCGTCCATCTTTTTCGCTCCCTGCTGGCTCCGATCCGACGATCAGCCATCGAACCATAGGGTTGCTGGAGTCACAGGTCTGTTGGGCGGGAGAAGAGGCGATCGCCCATAGCCTCAAGCAGGTTTGGGCAGAGCTATTCCGGGCGAAGAGCATGGTCTATTGGCAGCGATTGGGAATTCAGCTTCAGCAGATTAATTTGGCGGTGCTGGTGCAACCGATTCAATCGACGATCGCTTCGGGGGATGTCCGATCGCATCCCCCCTATCTAGAAGTTCGGGCAACCTGGGGATTGGGCAAAGCTCTTGTCAATGGGGAAGTCATGCCCGATCGCTATCACATTCATCTGCCCACTGAGGCACGATCTCATCATCCCGGCAATCAAACTCACGCTTACCGAATGGCAACCACAACATTCCCCCTGGCAGAATTTACCGAGCTTACTCAAACAGACTGCTTTCAAAGCTATGCCATTGAGGATGCACATCACGCTCAATCGGTGCTGACTCACGACCAACTGCGAAAACTAATTGATCTGACCCGGCAAGCGGCTGCCGATGTGGGTACTACTTTAGAACTGGAATGGATACTGATGCAGCCTAAAGATGCCCAACCTGGACTCTATCTTACCCAGGCCATTCCTCAATGGATAACGTCACCACTCAAACCGCCCTCTGTGGTTACTCCTGCTCACCTAACCGGACTCGCTGCCGCTCCTGGAAGAGTGATCGCTCAAGCCTGGGTCATCGATCGCACCGTACCCACGGCTAAAATTCCGGCCAACGTGATTTTGGTTGCCCCCCATATTACCCCCGATTGGCTCCTGTCCATTAAGCAGATTGCTGGAGTCATCACCGAACAAGGCGGCATGACCAGCCACGGTGCCATTCTTGCCCGCGAACTCCACATTCCAGCCGTCACCGGTATCCTCAATGTCACTCATCTGATTCAAACCGGAGATAGTCTATTGGTAGATGGCGATCGAGGAGAAGTACATCGAGTGGATATGGAAAAGAAGAGTCAAGCATCAAGCGTTAGCCATCAACAGCCAAGTGACGGAAATCAGCCACCCGACAAACCCCTCCTCCCTCCTCCCTCCTCCCTCATTCCTGCCTCTAGCCCCCCGATCGCAACCCAACTCTTTGTCACGCTGAGCCGACCCGAAGGCCTGGATCAGGCTGTTCAGTTGCCCGTGGATGGAGTGGGGTTATTGCGATCGGAGTTAATGATGCTAGAGGCACTAGAGCGGCGGCATCCGAGTCTGTGGTTAGACCAACAAGACGAATTGATTCATCGCATGGCGCATCGGATTCTGCCGTTTGCTCGTACCTTTGCGCCTCGTCCGGTCTTTTACCGATCGCTGGATTTACGATCACACGAGTTTCCTACCCTAGAAGGCAGTCCACCTATCCCAGAGGCAAACCCAATGCTGGGTTTACGCGGCACCTTCAGCTATCAGATGAATCCTGCATTATTTGGCATTGAGTTAGCGGCATTGAAGCAGATTCAGCAATGGGGTCAGACTCATGTTCATCTGCTGTTGCCGTTTGTGCGAACGGTCGAGGAATTTAGGTTCTGTCGCGATCGAGTCGAGCAAGCCGGACTCTTGCAAAATCCTCATTTTCAGCTTTGGATCATGGCAGAGGTTCCATCGATTCTGCCGTTGTTGCCCGATTATATTCAAGCCGGAGTCCAGGGAATTTCGATAGGCAGCAATGACCTAACTCAGCTTTTGTTGGGCGTCGATCGCGATCACCCTCAGATGGCGGCTGCCTTTGATCAACATCATCCTGCCGTAATGCGAACGATTCAGCAAATTATCCAAACGGCACGACACGCCGGAATTCCTTGCTGCCTCTGCGGTCAAGCACCTAGCCGACATCCAGAGATGATTGATGCTTTAGTGCGATGGGGAGTCACAGGCATTTCCGTCGCTCCGGGCGATGTGGAATGGGTATACGGGGCGATCGCTCGTGCTGAACAGCGATTACTTCTAGAAGCCGCTCGTCATTCTAGGCTTTAAACTCACCCTCCGAAGTTGCTCAAATAATCGCTCAACTTTCTGCAAATCTTTGTCACCTGGAGCTAGTTCTACGCCACTTGACAAATCAATTCCATCCGGACAAACCAAACTTAATGCCTCTTGCACGTTCTCAAGCGTCAGCCCACCTGCTAATAGCCAAGGATCGACTGGACGAAACGACTGAAGGCTTGCCCAGTCGATCGTTTTTCCTGTCCCTCCGAGTACACCCGGTTGATAGGCATCTAACAGCAACGTATCAATCCACCCGTGGTAAAGAGAAACTTGCTCTAAGGCTTCAAGATTCCGGACTCTCAACGCTTTGATCACTTCTACGTTGGGCAATGCATCCCGAAGCTGCTGACACAACTGGGGCGATTCACTGCCATGAAGCTGAACTGCATTGAGATCAGCCGTTATCACAACTTGAACGATCTCTTCTAGCAAGGCATCAGCAAACACCCCAACTCGATCGACCTGTCGTGTCAAGTGTGAGACGATCGCCTGGATCTTTGCTGGCGTGACATAGCGAGGAGACTGCCGTACACAGATAAAGCCTAATGCGGTTGCCCCTAATTCAGCGATCGCTTGCCCTTGGTCTAGCTTCGTAATCCCACAAATTTTCACCCGCATCACAAATCCTCTCAATCCCTGACCCTACAGCCGTTTTCAGTTGAATGCGGTACGTGAAGGGGCACGACATGCCATGCCCGGACAAGTTTGATGTAATGGGTGCAATTGAAAATCACTATAGTTCCTAACCTCACAGATTTCTGTATTGCATAGTTTTGTGTCAGAAGTCTTTGTAATTGTTAACTCTTCAAACAAAATCTTAATTCCCTTAACATCGGTCTTTATAATCCTTGTTGATTCGATAAAACCCTATCAGGATCAGGAGATTAAAGCCTTGACTTACTTAACCTTCCTTGCGGCTACTCCCCACACTCCTTCATGGTCGCCCAGTGTGGCACTGATTATGATCACCTGCAATCTGTTTGCCATTGCGATCGGGTATTATGCTATCCAAAAGCGCGGACAAGGACCCAACCTTCCCGTGGAACTACCTGCAATGTTCACAGGTTTTGGTGTCCCTGAACTGCTGGCAACAGCTAGCTTCGGGCATTTACTTGGGGCAGGCATGATTTTGGGCTTGGGGAACGCTGGGTTGCTTTAAACGAATCGCTCAGCCAAGTGAGAGTGCGATCGGTATTGTCGTCGCGGGAATACTGCAATCGGATAACGATCGTACTTCTCTTATGTGCAACCCTCTTCAGATTGTTCTGTTGATATCCCTCCTTTCCACCACTCTCGTTTCCACCACTCTCGCTACCCCTCTATTCACTCGATCGGAAGAACCTCCTGAAGAGCCTCCATCGCAGGGCATTTGCGGACTCTACACTCGATCGGGCTTTCTGATTATCGATGAGTCTAATCAGGTTATAACGCTCACCGATTATTGCCGTGGGCAACGAGAACGAGACGACATTGAAACAAGTCAGTTTTGGCAAAACTTTGAAGCCGCCGCCACTTCAGAAACGATCGCTTTTGCCAAGTCTCAAGGAGAAGCAGATGTTGTGGCATACGGGATCACGATCTGTCCGTTTTTGGAGCGTGGCGGTACGATGGGAGAACTCCGAGAGATGCAGGCGGATGGAGATTTACCCAGCGCATTTGAGATTGCCGTGACGCTAGCCGCCATCCATACCTACTGTCCTGCTTATCGATCCGAAATCGGACGGTAATTGAAACTGATTACAGCGATTTCCAGTAAGATGGGCATTGCCCCTCAGAACCCGTTTGAAAAATCAACCTTCTTCAGGGCTTTTCAAACAGGTTCTCAGGTCAACCTGAGATTCCTCCAGGTAATCTCTACATAGAAGAATGGGTAATCATTGCGGTATTGTGATCAGAAGTGATAGTTGCATCAAAAACTGGTTTCAATGACTTCTATAACCCCGAATTCTGCCCATCAGAAAGCTAAAGCTCTTAAGCCTGCTAGCCGTCGCCCTGCGAAGGAACTCTGTAGCGAGTGTGGGCTGTGCGATACCTATTACATTCATTACGTCAAAGACGCTTGTGCTTTCTTAAATCAGCAGATTCCTGACTTGGAAGCGCAAACTCATGGGCGCAGCCGCAACCTGGATCATCCAGATGATTGGTATTTCGGAGTCAATCAAGGCATGATCGCGGCCCGGAAGCAACAACCGATCGCCGGTGCCCAATGGACAGGAATTGTCAGTTCGATCGCGATGAGATGCTGAACCGAGGCTTGGTGGAAGGGGTGGTTTGTGTCCAGAACACAGAGGAAGACCGTTTCCAGCCGATGCCGATCATCGCTCGGACACCTGAAGAGATTTTGGCAGCACGAGTGAATAAACCGACGCTTTCGCCAAATCTGTCTGTGTTAGAGCAAGTGGAACGGTCTGGCATGAAGCGATTGTTGGTGATTGGGGTTGGCTGTCAGATTCAAGCCCTGCGATCGGTGGAAAAACAATTGGGACTGGAGAAACTTTACGTTTTGGGAACTCCGTGTGTCGATAACGTCACTCGTGCTGGATTGCAAAAATTTTTGGAAACCACCAGTCGATCGCCCCATACGGTTGTTCATTACGAATTCATGCAAGATTTCCGGGTTCACTTCAAGCATGAAGATGGTTCTGTGGAAACTGTTCCTTTCTTCGGGCTGAAAACGAATCAACTCAAAGATGTGTTCGCGCCATCGTGCATGAGTTGTTTCGATTATGTCAACTCATTGGCTGATCTGGTGGTGGGCTATATGGGCGCACCGTTTGGCTGGCAGTGGATTGTGGTGCGAAACGATCGCGGACAAGCCATGCTCGATTTAGGGATGGATCAACTAGAGACACAGCCTGTGATGTCAAAAGGCGATCGTCACAACGCTGTTCAGCAGAGCATTCCCGCCTATGATAAAGGTATAACTCTGCCGATGTGGGCTGCCAAACTAATGGGGGTGGTGATTGACAAAATTGGTCCCAGAGGGCTAGAGTATGCTCGTTTCTCGATCGACTCCCATTTCACCCGCAACTACCTTTACGTTAAACGCCACCATTCTGAGAAGCTGGAGGCGCACGTTCCAGAGTATGCTAAGCGCATCGTCGAGCAGTATGATCTGCCGGATTAAACCATTGGCGAACAAAGCAACTTATTCAATTGGAAGAAGAGAAAACGACGTAACCAAACGATGTAGAGAGTGAACGGTAAAGCAATCCGTAGTGAAGCGATCGGTGTATTGAGCCTTTTGCCGTTCTAGTCTTGTTTAGCTACGTCGGATCAGCAGGTATGTTCATATAATGGCTTTTAACTCGGATGGTTCACCTCCTGCGATCGGCTCATCCATTTGGGTGAATCGCTCTCTCTAAAGGTAGAAAGGAGCAAAGATTAGACGAGGGCTAGGGTTGCCGTGCGGATCTGTTCGATTCGATCTTGCAAGCCGTCTCTGTTGAGGCGATAGCTGAGAGGATGGGCGATCAGGCGAGCAGTCGTCTCAAAAAGTTGGGCAATTTCCACCAGATTATTGTCTTTGAGAGTACGTCCAGTCGCCACTAGATCGACGATCGCCTCTGACATACCAGTAATCGGTCCCAACTCCACTGAGCCATAAAGCGGAATGATTTCGACGGGCAAATCTAAGCTTTTGAAATAGTCACTCGCACACTGGACAAACTTAGACGCGACTCGGCAGTGAGGCGGCAATTCTAGAACCGTGCGGTAAGAACTCGTCGCTTTGACTGCAACCGACATCCGACAGCGCCCAAACTGCAAATCCACCAAATGCGCTACCTGTGGACGCTTCTCCCGGAGAATGTCATACCCCACAATCCCCAGTTGCGCCTGACCATATTCCACATACACGGGTACGTCATAATTTCGCACTAACAACGCTTTCGCCGTATGGGTTGTATCCCAAATTTCGAGTTGGCGATTGGAGGAATCGAGAAACGCACTGAAGTCTAAGCCGATCGCCTGAGACAAGCGAATGCTATCTTCCAGAAGTCCGCCTTTGGGGAGTGCAACAGTAATCATAAGAAAACCCTATCATGTTTCTGAAGTATTGCAAGATTTATGCTTTGACGGGAGCGATTTGCTATGAAGATCCGTCTTTACCCGAAGACAGAGCGAATGGAACAGGCTAGTATTTAATTCTGGAACCGCGTTTCACTAATATAGGACTTACGCATTGACAGGAATGCGTAAGTGTGGTGAGTTTAGGTTAGTCCCCTCAGCGGTATCCGGTTGTGAGAGAATCATCAAAGCCCTCAACTGCCCAGTGTAACTGCAATCTTTACAC
>JAAUSF010000120.1 GCA_012033255.1 Cyanobacteria bacterium RU_5_0 | reverse complement strand
GGGGGCTTGCCCCCTTGACCCCCATTTGTTCTGTGCAACCTTAAAAAGAATTGGTATAACGATGATTCTATTCTGTTGCTGGGCTGATCCAAAAATAATCGGCAATTTCATCCTCCGATCGCGCTTCATTCACTGGATTCAGGAGTACCGATCGTTGAGCGAAGTTTGGCACTTCAGTTAAGCGACGATCGACCCGGCTAGGAATTCCATAATCGTAAACAACGTGTCCTTGTCCAACTAAAACAACGACTTGATAATCCGGATTCGCTTGTAAGAAATTGGCAATAGTTTCTGCCATTGTTTCATCCCATAAAACTTGGGCTAAGAAGAAGTTCTCGAAGCCTTCAGATGATCCGTGCCCTTGATGAAATTGGTCGTAAACTTCGCGAATCATTTGACGATAGGCTTCATTATCTATGTGAATTTCTACGAGAGGCGGAATCCATTGGCGATCGGCTTCTGTGAGATTCTCTAAGCCTTTTTGCGCGACTTTTTGTGTTACTTCAGTGGGCGTATTCAGAGCTAAAACTGGGATTTGATTGATTTGGGCAAATTGCAGAATTGGCGCGTAATACTCCCAGGGAAATCCCCAACGGCGATCGTACTCGCTTTGTTGTCTCAATTCATCTTCAGTAATTTCTCCTGCTAAATATTGATCTAGCACGGGTTGATAGGGACGTTGAAACATCTCCATAGCGATCGCGATTCGATCATTCTGTTGATGTAATTCCTGAATAATTTGCAATTGTGCTGCGTGATCGGCTTGGTTTTCATGAGTTTCGCCCAAATACACGACATTGGCACGAGCTAAATCATTTAAAACCGTTTCAGGATTCAGAATGGATGTGGATGACGACTGCCAAGGGGAGGCTGTGACCGCTCCCTGATGAATAATGACAGGGATCATGCAAAGGAGCAGAAATCCGAGTGAGTAGACAAAGAGTTTAGCCGTTTTTCTCATGCTCTTATTATGCCAACTGATAGGGGCGACGCATTCGGCAAACGATTTCTCGATCATGTCAGAAGAGGCTTGACCGAACACGCTGTCTCTACTATTTTTGATCCAGTTGATCGATCTCTTCACGGATACTCATTCCAATCTGTAGAGCTTCATTAAGTAGCTGCCCATATTCATTGGCTTGATTGTCTACTTGCAGGGTTTGTAAGGTGGCTAGATTGGTTTCAATATTGGTAAATAATTCATGCCGACGCACAATAAATTTTTTGTGTTTTCTCAGCAGTTTTTCGGTCATTAAAGCATTAATTAAGCTTTCGCGAGTAGCGCTAAGAGCTTTGAGAACTTCTTCGCGATCGATCACCTGCACCATCGAGTTATGGATTGCTCCAAGTTCATCAATCACATGAACGGCTTCAACAATCTCGTTATGTTTGTCTACTTCATCTAGTAAATGTGCCAGTGTTTTGAAGGTCTTTGTTTGCACCCACATATAAATATTCCAGATGACGAAAATGGCGATCGAAATGCTGATTGTAACAAATAAAAATTGAAAGGTACTTTTCGCATCTCCGGTTAAACTGCCAAAGCCACGACCAATGACTAAACCTGCGGGTAAACAGATAATTAGAATGAGTCCAAAGGTTAAACTTTCGGTCACTAAGAATGAAAGTAATCGTTTAGTATCGCGAAAAACAGAAGGTCGATATGCCCTACCCATAAAGGTGTCGCTAATCTCTAAACCTGTCAGTTTTTCTAGCTGACTTGGGGCAATTTTTAGATCCTCCAGATCAGATTGCATAGGCTAAATAACTTAAGTGTTCAATGATAGGTTGGCTCTCATCACTAAGGCGCAAAGACACAAAGCGAGTAGATAATGATTCCCTTTGTGCCTCTGTGTCTTTATGGTTCAGATGAACGAAGATTCTAGTGTGTTGTTTTACTGATCAAAACCTAAGAAACTTAGGAGAGTTCGGAAGACCTGAGTGTAAAAATTTCCTTCGATATTGCGGAAGAGTTGGAACGGTTCATTCGGCGCACCAAAAAAGGGACGGAGTGTCCAACCGAGTTGGCTGCCCACAAGTCCATATAAAATGAGCCAAAATTGTAATAGTCTTGTGCGCGTTTTTTGGAGTCCTTCTTCTGGTTTGGCTAGAGGATCGGTGATGGGATAAAACTCATCGATGGGGATGATTTCTTTTTCTTTTTGAGCCATGTCGATCGCCTTTACCTCTGATGTTTGGGCAATCAATTGCATTCCCTGGTAAAACAAATTAATACCGATGATTCCTGTTAGGGTGAAGATGGCTACATTCAGGAGCAAGAAAAAGTTGTAGTCATGAACTGAAATGAGGAAGAAGAGTGTGATAGGTGCAAAACTAAACAGCAGAACGCTGATAATTGACATTGTTGCGAGGATGAGAGCCGCATATTGACTAAAGCCTAATGCAGAACCAAACAAGATGTCAAAGAAAAACAGCGTGGGTAAGCAAATTATCAGCGTGATCAGATATAGCGCCGGTAGTTTGATTGCAGAGGATATTGCTTGTAAAAAACTACTGGATGAACCGATGATCGCTCCGTAAACTGCAAAAAAGATGGAACTTGAAATCAGCAGTGCCACAATTTTGCTCTCGACTCTAACATTCTTGCGAATGTCTTCCAGAAAATTTTTACGATCGCGCAATAACGTAATCAGGATTGCGAAGTGCTTCATCGTAGTTGCCTTCGGTGCGACGGTTGAGTATGGAGATCCCTGAACCTTACACAGCACGATCGGGATGGAAGCGATTAGGATGCACCACGAGTTGAAGCTATTAATTCCCGATCGAGGAATGGCAGGATGATCGTCGCCATCGCTGCGGCATACTGCTGTGGAAGGGAATGATCGGCGTCAGGAATGACTACAAGCTGAGTGTGGGGAATTTCGGATGCATAAGTCTGAGAATGCCAGAGCGGAATCGTGTCATCCCGATCGCCTGCGATTACCAGCGTTGGGGCTTGTATCCGATGAATCTCTTTCTCCACCGTATCAATGGCATCGTCTGGGCGCAGGCGATCGACTAGGAACGATCGAGGGGCAGGCTGAGCGTTAAGCTCCCGCCGGATGAAGCGAATTTTTTGGAGGTCCTGATGCTTGCTCATTATGATCGTCAGGGGTTGCACGAGCCACAGTGCCCAATCGATGAGCGGAGTTTGCCACAATAACGGACGCAAATGATCATAGCGACCGCAAAAACTATCATCGCGAATGCCTGCTGGAGCCACTAAAATCAACGGATTCACTGAATCACCGTATGCCAATGTGTACGCGGCAGCAACCCATCCGCCTAGAGAGTAGCCGACGATCGGACAGTCTAACTCTAGTTTTTCAACAAACGCCCGCACGAATGCCACTAATTTTGCAATGTCATACCGCATCATGGGTTTGGAGGAATCTCCGAAGCCCAGCATATCGAGACAGATGCAGCGATAGTGAAACTGGAGGTAAGGAACAAGCGATCGCCAGCAATCTCCCTTGCCCATAAAGCCATGCAGAAATAGGATGGGTGAACCTGTTCCAGCTTCCCAGTAAGCGGCTTGATAGGGGGTCTGTTCGACGTTTAAAGAAATGACTTGCTTGGAGATTTTCAACACTGATCCCTCGGTGACTGTTGTCAGCAACGCCAATTATCGTTGCAAATTTCTTGGATCGAGGGCATCGCGTAAACCATCACCGAGGAGATTGAAAGCAAGGACGGTAAGCACAATCAGAAAGGCAGGCGACCAGACGAGCCAGGGTTGCAGAACCAGGATGGAGGCGTTGGTGGCGAGCGACAGCATATTGCCCCAGGAAGGATCAGGTTGTTGAATCCCTAGACCGATAAAGCTGAGGACGGCTTCGGCAACGATGAAACTGGGGATGCTGAGCGTAGCTGAAATGATGATATAGGTGGCGGTTTGGGGAAGAACATGGCGCGTAATGATGTAGAGCGATCGTCCCCCCATGACTTTTGCTGCCTGGACAAATTCTCGTTCTTTAATCGACAAAACTTGTCCTCGAATCACCCGTGCTAACCCAGACCAACTGATAAAAGAGGTAATCAAAACGATGAGCAAGAAGCGTTGGGAACTACTGAGTCCCGGAGGCAAGACGGCAGCGAGGGCAACCAGCCAATAAATACCAGGAATTGTCATTAATACTTCCACAATCCGCATCAATCCAGCATCGACAATACCGCCAAAATAGCCGGAGATACCGCCAACTAGCATTCCAAGCGGAAAGGAAATTAGAATGCCAACGATGCCAATACTGAGACTAATGCGTCCGCCATAAATTAGACGGCTAAACTGATCGCGTCCTTGCTCATCTGTCCCTAAGAGATTGAGTCTGCCCTCACCCACTGCGCCAAACAAGTGCAGATTGCCCTTAAAGCCGGGAAAGATCTCAACCTCCTCAATTTTGGGATTAGTGAGCGAAAACTGAGTGGGTAGAGGTAATTGAATTCTCAGGAAGGAATATTCGTCGCCTCTAACAAATAAGCGCACCGGAGAGGGTTTGGTGCGATCGATTTCCAATTGGCGTTCACCCGTTTCCAAACTCACCGGTCCCTGCGTTGTCGGATACACATGCGGACCAATAAACTGCCCAGACTGAGTGTTCCAATCCATCTGGGTTGGCGGGAGCAAAGAGCCATTCAATTGAGACGAATATGGATCATACGGCGCAGTAAATTCCGCAAAAATGACGACCAGATAAAAAGTCAGCAGGATCAAGCCACCGAGACGAGCCAGGGAATTTTGTCTGAGTTTGCGCCACCAGTTCATAGATCATATTCAGAGTTGAGTTGGAGATGATCTTAAACGATTTTGTTTTGTCCTGGTGAAGACAAAGACAATACGCGAAGGGGTATGGCATACTGCGCTCGTACAAGTTGGGTGGATTGGGCGAAACCGCTACAGGAAACGATCGATCTTCCTCCAGCGTTGTATCCTGAAAGTTGTGCGTCAGTCCGTGAGGGCAAAAGGGGCGATTGAATTTCGAGATGGCTGAACTAGAAATTACGTTTAATCGATTAGTTGCGGCGCTGCTTAGTGAACTGCAAACCCAAGACCACATCAAGCTAGAGTTGGCTGGAGAGCAAAGTCAATTTGCTCGGTTTAACAAAGCCAGGGTTCGGCAGGCAGGCTGCATTAGCGATGGGGTATTAACGCTGTATTTGATGCGAGATCACCGGAATGGGTTTCGCGAGTTTCCGTTTACCGGAAATTGGGACGTAGACTGGCAACACGCTCAGAGTGCGTTGGCAGACCTTCGCCGAGAAGTGCCTCAACTGCCAGACGATCCATATCTTGTGCTACCGCAAGGTGAGGCTACCAGTCGAGAAACACATATGGGGCAGTTACTTGATCCAACATTGGCAGTGTCCGCTATTTTGCCAGAGGTGAAAGATCTTGACTTTGCAGGAATCTATGCGGCTGGTTCTCTGGTGCGGGCATATGCAGATTCCGCCGGACAAAAGCACTGGTTTGAAACAGAATCCTTTGCCCTAGATTATTCGCTGTTCACAGAAGATGGGCAGGCAGTGAAAGGCACCTTTGCCGGAAATCAATGGGATCAAACGGCTTATGTCGCCAAGTTGGAGAACTCTAAGCGACAGCTGGAACGACTCGCCCGATCGCCTAAATCTGTCCCACGCGGACAATATCGCACGTATTTAGCACCGACTGCTGTCGCAGAACTGGTGACAATGTTTTCCTGGGGAGGCGTGAGCGAAGCCTCAATGCAACGGGGGGGGAGTGCGTTGGGCTTATTACAACGGGGCGAAAAGCACCTATCACCCAAATTTGATCTAAGCGAAAATTTTAAGCGAGGATTAGTCCCCCGATTTAATGAATGGGGTGAGATCGCGCCGATCGCATTGCCCATCATTGAGAAAGGCAAATTAGTCAACACGCTCGTCAATTCTCGCACCGCTAAGGAATATGACAAGACCGCCAATGGAGCCAACGGCAGCGAATCCTTACGATCGCCTGACCTTTCCCCTGGTACCCTAGCTAGTTCCGATATTCTCAAAGCCCTCGACACCGGGTTGTATGTGTCCAATTTGCATTACCTCAACTGGAGCGATCGTCCTAACGGGCGGATCACAGGCATGACTCGCTACGCCTGTTTCTGGGTCGAGGAGGGCGAGATTGTTGCCCCGATCGAAAATCTCCGGTTTGACGAGAGCCTTTATGCCTGCTTTGGAGAAAACCTGATTGACCTGACGGAGTTTCAAGAGGTGATCCCTGAAGTCGGAACATACGATCGGCGCGATTTAGGGGGAATCTGGGTTCCAGGAATGTTGATTGAAAACTTCACCTACACGCTCTGAACGGGCACTGTAAGTAGATAGTCAATAAACACAACACATTGCTGTAGGGCGGGCAATGCCCGCCAAACTGTTATAGATTCAACATTCCAGGCTTTTGATGGGCAGTGCTCATCCTACCGTTTAATGATGAACTGATCGCCGATGTTATGCCACTGGATTGAGTTCGGGTTGCAGCAAGATGTTATTGAGGATCGATGCCGGACGTTCTTTGTACTTCCAAGCGAATGCATGACGGAAAGCCGCATCCTGGCAAGCTTGCAGTTCTTCAAACCCGATAATGTCGTAGGTCAGCAGATTCTCATACTCGAAGGGAAGCCGAACATTGTGTAATCCAGCGTTATCGGTACAGATGGCAATGTCTACACCCGCATCAAAGCAACGATCGAACACCACCTTAAGCTGTTGAATGCTCTCCAAGGTGCCCGTTTTGAGATAGGTCGTCGGACATACTTCTAAACATTGTCCATGTCTTGCCAATTCAGGCAGCAACTCTGGATGAAGTAAGGGGATTTGAATTCCGTGACCGATTCGCATCAGGAAAGGCAGCAATTCGGGGTAGCAGCCTTCGGTGGTTTCATACAGATGCCCCGTCGTATTCAGGTTGAGCGATCGAGCATACTCATAGAGCGTTAAGAATTCGTCAAGTCGATCGCGATAATGCCCATCGCCACCGGCGACATCAATACCACAAACATAATCACCCCTCTGAGCAGCAAGGTCTACGATCGCCCGATTCACCTCATAAGGCAAACGCGAATGCATACATAAAATTTGGCTGGTGACGATCGGATATTCGCTCGTTTGGCTGGCTTGACCCACCACTTCCACAATGTCAGCCATCTGATCAATCCGCTCAGATTGGCTCAGGTGTTCGGGCGTTCGCAGGTAGGGTGTATAGCGAAGTTCCAGATATGCCAGGTTTTCAAACACATATGCCCCGCGCATCAACCGATAAACAAAGTAAGGCAGCGTCTCAGTGGTTTGCACTTTTTCCACGAGGGTATGCAATTCCAAATATTCAGCCAATGTCTTACGGGGTCGAGTGTAGAAATCTTCAAAGGCTTCATACCCCGTAAACGGCTGAGCGAGGTCAGCCTGATTCCTTTGAAAATAGCGCCATAAGACCCGAGGAACCACAGAACCACCCAAATGACGGTGCAATTCAGCATATAAAGCCATACAAACCTCTACGTATAAATTGAAAAAGTGCAATAGCGTATCTTTTGCAAAGCGACAATCTGGTAATCGAATTGACTCCTGGTAGAGTCCAGGATGCTACAGGGCGATCGCTCCTCGGAGATTACCGACTTCCGTAGAGGAGTTATTTAAGTTACTTAATATAAATGTAGATGAAGAGAATGGTGAGTTGTCTGAATGACAAGCTACAGAGTTTAAGTGATTTGGCTTAACTCAGATTCAGCCATCTTTAAGTTTTATAAATTGTGTCGTTTTAGATAGGTTTCCAGAATCACCCGTCTGGAGGAATCACTGTTCACCAGATTGGGTTATCTATTGCCGGAATCATTTGCTGGCTTCTTCGTCAAGCTTTCTACAAGGAACAAGTGTACACGGTAGCCAGATCGGGGGAGCCAATTCAGAGCGAAGTGGAGTCGATCGAAAAAATTGAAAATGAGTGACAACTGCCGATTCTTGGATGAAGATGCTAGGGTGATAAACAACCAGTGCATTGTTGTCGCATTGTCGTCATCAGTCCGGAGGGGGCAGCCTGTGGTTACTACGATTTCGTTACAGGAGTCATTGCAGAGGTCGTTACAGGATCAGTTGCTTGATGCTATTTCGCCCTATCGTGATCGTGTCGATTATTTGGAAATTCGTTTACAGCAAGGCGAATCTACGCTGATTTCCTACCGAGGAGCGCAATTGGATGCCGTCGATCGCAGTTTTTCACTCGTCGGTAATGTCCGAGCCTGTCACAAAGGGGGCTGGAGTTTTGTCACATTCAACGGAGTCACGGATTTGGCAAAGCGAATTGAGGAAGCGATCGCCCAAGCTAAACTCGTCGGCAATGACACCACCCAACTTGCGGTGATCGAACCGATTCAAGATTATGTTGCTGTTGAATTGGGCACCGATCCGCGAGGAATTGCGCTAGATGCGAAACGTAAGCTGATTGAGGGCTACAACCGTCTATTGCTAGAGTTTGCCCCCCGGATTCAGACGACGATGACGAGTTATAGCGATCGCTTCAACACCACCTACTTCGTTAACTCCCTTGGCACCTGCATTGCTCAAGAAAGATTGGATGTTTCGGGTCGATTTAGTGTGGTTGCCAAAGGCGACGGCAGCACTGTGCGGCAGGGGTTTGAGTCGATTCATTCGCGATCGGACTACAGCGTTTTAGAGAATATAGAAGAAACCGTCAAACTTGCCGCCGAACGAGCTGTGCGACAGCTAGATGCCAAACCCGCTAAAGGTGGACAATACACGGTAATTCTCGATCCGTACTTGGCTGGCGTTTTCATCCATGAAGCATTTGGACATCTGTCCGAAGCTGATAATATCTATGAAAACCCTCGAATGCAGGAATTGCTAGTCCTTGGTAAACCCGTGGCCATTCCTCAACTGAATGTGATCGATGATGCCTTGATGCCCGGACTACCCGGAACTCTTAAGTATGACGATGAGGGCGTTCCGACGCAACGCAAATACTTGATTAAAGATGGCGTACTGACTCAACGGCTCCATAACCGAGAAACCGCAGGCAAGATGAATGAGGCTCCGACCGGAAATGCTCGTGCGATCAGTGCCGCACAGCCGCCGATCGTCCGTATGACCAACACGGGTATTGAGAACGGCGATTTCACATTCGAGGAAATGATCGCGGATATTGAAGAGGGCGTTTATGCGGTGCGAATGCTCGGTGGACAGACCAACGGCGAGATGTTTACCTTTGCGGCGGCGGAAGGCTACATGATTCGTGATGGACAAATCGCAGAACCGATTAGTGATGTCACCCTGACTGGCAATGTCTTTCAAACATTGAAGGATATTGAAGCGATCGGCAATGATTCGGTTTACAAGAGCGGTGGATGTGGCAAGCGAGGGCAGTTTCCTCTGCCTGTCAGTACAGGTGGACCGCATATGCGAATCAAAAACGTGGTGATTGGGGGTCGCTGAGGGAGAGGGTGAAGCGATCGGGCATTAGTCGAGATGGGCATGATCGCGACGCGCATCTTCTTCGCCATCCGTTGATTGTCTGTGCGGCTCTGGTACTTTTACTTGTGCCCAACCTATTCTTCACCATAAAACTCTTCATCTAGGAGTTGATCGATCGCAAATGGACAATCGATCGGATAGTCGGTTTCATGAGGAATTTGGATGCCTTTGGTGGCACGTTTTCCTTCTTTAATTGCTAACTTACGAGCATCTAAGTAGGCTCTGGCGATCGCGTCTGGTAAGAATTGTTTGAGTGAAGGAGTATCGCTTAATGAGGTGTTAATTCGTTGTCGGTGTTCATCGATCGAACTATACCAGCTTAATTTCATCGTCTCAGGAGCATCGACTTGAACCATTAGTTTGAGCAAATGAGCCATTAGGATCGTTAAATTGCTCTTCAAAGCATTCTTTTCTGATTTACCCAAATCAGTTAATTCCTCAATCAAATGGTCGATGTCGAGAGACGCAAATTCACGATGATGTAACTGCTGAATGGTTTGTTCAATCCATTGTTGAAAATCTTGCTCATACAAACTTTTAGGCATTGTAGAATCGCCTCCGACTTAGTGCTTGAAAAAACCTAGTTAGCTTGATATTGCTCCAGGGTGTGTTTCTCCCAAAGCGATTGATAGAGTCCAGGTTGTTCGATTAGTTCCGTGTGCGTTCCCGATTGAACAATTCGCCCTTGATCAATCACAAAAATCCGATCGGCTGTGGCGGCGGCTGACAGTTGGTGAGAAATGAAAATCACAGTTTTTCGCTCAGTGCCTTCTGATAAATTTCGCAGAATTTCAGTGGCGGTTTGATTATCCACACTAGAAAGCGAGTCATCTAAAATTAAAACGGGTGCATCCACTAACAGTGCCCGTGCTAACGCCGTTCGCTGACGCTGCCCCCCAGAAAGCGTAATGCCTCGTTCACCCACGATCGTCTTATACTGCTGTGGAAAGTTGAGAATTTCTGGATGGATTTGCGCTTGCTTCGCCGCATATTCAACGTCAGGCTGTTCGCTCACCGGATTACCATAACGGATGTTGTTTTTGATTGTAGTGCTGAACAGAAAGCTTTCTTGAGGGACATACGCGATCGCCGATCGCAAATCCTTCACTCGAATTTTGGTGATATCTTGCCCATCTAAAAACAGTTGACCAGACGCAATGTCTAACAAACGAGGCAGCGCATTTGCCAGAGTGCTTTTCCCCGACCCAATCGGTCCCACGATCGCCACGGTTTCGCCCGGTTCGATCGAAAAGCTAATATTATCGAGGGCCGGCGCTTGTGCCCCTGGATAGGTGTAGGTGAGATGATGGGCACACAGCCATCCTTTCACCTCTGAGCGAGGCAGCGCGATCGTATCTGACTCATCCCGGATCTTCGGTTCGGTAGAGAGAATGGCTTCGAGGCGATCGATACTCACTTCTCCGCGTTGATAAGCCGTGATCGTAAAGCCTAAGAGCGCAGTTGGGAAAACAAGGCGTTCGGCAAATAGCAATAGGGCAACGAAATCTCCGACAGTGAAGGAATTATTGGCGATCGCTCCGACTCCTAGTGCCAAGATTGCCAACTGACTCACACTCGCTAATCCTCGCAGCAACGGGAACAACGTATTCTGTGTTTTAGATAGTCGCAAATTCACCGTTAGCAATTGCTGATTTAGCTGCCGAAAAGCTCGACGCTCATTGTCTTCTTGGGCATAGATTTTAATCAGCGCCATGCCGCTCATATCCTCTTGGATCAAATCACTCAAGTTTGCTGTTTCTTGCTGCACCTGAAGCTGTTGATTTCGGAGACGACGGCTGAACAACTGCACCAAAATCAGAATGCAAGGATAAATACCCAATGCCGCTAACGTCAGTTCGACACTGATGCCCAACATGGCGGGTAGTGTCAGGACATACGCAAAAACAATATTTGCCACACTTAAGACTGCGAAGCCGAGCAACCGCCGGATATTATCCACATCGCTAGTAGCACGACTAATCAAATCACCCGGCGTATTGACAGCAAAATAAGCGGGTTCTAGCGTCAGCAAATGATTGAAAATTTTCTGCTTCAAATCAAATTCGACTTGCCGCCCAACCCCAAACAAAATGACACGTGATATCATCCGCACAAACCACATCACGGATGCCAGCACCAAAATCAATCCAGCATAGTAAATCACTCGATTCATGCTGAAGGCATCTTGCAGTTCGTCCAATCCATCACGAATCAGCAATGGGATGTAGACACCGATCGCATTTACTACAAACAGAGAAAAAATTCCCAAGCTTGTCGATCGCCAGTGGGGACGTAGGTAGGACACGAGTTTCTGGAATCGAGAATGAGCCATTAGGAGGAGGTTTGAGTTCTAAGATTTGAGTCTAAGTGAAGAAGCCTTAGAGCGTTCCCCTGAAGATTCCTTGCGGTCGGATGAGTAGCACCAGAATCATGATAAGTAGGGCAACACCGAGTTTATATTCCGGAGAAACCCAGTTGTGATAGGTCGAAACTTCTTGAGCAATGCCGATCACAAAGGCTCCAGCGATCGCTCCATAGGGGTTGCCAATACCGCCCAAAATCACAGAGGCAAACATGGGCAGAATTAAAAACCACCCCATTACAGGACGGACAGCCGTAATTAAACCATACATTCCGCCGCCGATTGCCGTCAGTCCGGCAGCGATGATCCATGTCCAGATCACCACTTGCTCGACATTGATGCCGGAAATCCGAGCCAAATCAACATTATCAGCAACGGCTCTCATTGCTTTGCCGATTTTGGTATTTTGCAGCAGATAGTGTAGCCCCCCAATCACCAGAATTGCCAAAATCAATACGATTAGGCGGTTTTGCGGAACTTTTACGCCAAAAATATCGAGGGCACGAGCCACGGGCAAATCATATCTCTGGTTGGCTGCTCCCCAAATTAAGATGATGCCGTTGCGAAGGAACAGGGCAAGCCCGATCGAAATAATGATCAGCGTGGTGGAAGTCGCATGGCGATCGCGCATCGGCGACCACAAGAGTTTTTCGGTGATTAGCGCAATGACGATCGTTAGCCCCGCCCCCAACCCAATCGAAAGCCAAATGTTCACGCCGCTCAAATTGAACACGAGGGCAAAATATGCGCCTAGTGTCATGAGATCGCCATGAGCAAAGTTTGCAAGGCGCAGGATACCATAGGTCAGGGTCAGCCCAACGGCAGAAAGAGAAATAATACTGCCAACCGCGATGCCTGTAGCGAGAAGCTGAAAAAACTCTGCATCCATACTGCAAACTGTTCAAACCATTCACAGCGTATCTAATTCTGGCACACTACGTTCAGAGAGTGGTAAGCTAAAGCGCACTCATGCCTGCCCTTGCATCAATTGTCTGGTTTATATGGCTAGTGAGGAGATGAGGGAAACAAGGGACAAAGGGAATCATCCTTCATCTTTCATCTTTCATCCTGCATCCTTATTCACAATGGTTTGGCAAAACGCTCTCAAACAGCCACAATTCCGATTGGTTGTGATCGTTGCGATCGTCTTCTGGGTCGTATGTTGTACGTTAGCATTACAGCGATACTACAACTTTTATCCCACCTATGTTTCCTTTGATCAAGGCATTTTTAATCAGGTTTTTTGGAACAGCCTGCACGGTCGGCTATTCGAGAGTTCCCTCTCCTCTACAGAATCAGCGGCAGTGATGCAGGGCGATGTGCCGGACGTAGACTATCGTCGTCTGGGACAACATTTCACACCAGCGCTGCTACTATGGCTCCCCGCTTATATGCTGTTTCAGTCGCCTGCGGGACTGTCGATCCTGCAAGTCACACTAGTAACAGGGGCAGGCATGATATTGTATGCCTTGGCTCGACACTATCATGCACCACCCCGATCGGCTTTAATGGCGGTGAGTTATTTTGGCGCGATCGCCGTGATTAGCCCCACCGTCGCCAATTTCCACGATATTTGTCAAATCCCGCTCTACTGTTTCGGGTTGTTTTTGGCACTGGAAAAACGCAAATGGTGGATTGTCGGCATTCTGGCGCTGCTGATTCTATGCGTTCGAGAAGATAGCGGTGTAATTCTGTTTAGCATTGGCTTCTACTTAGCTGCAAGCCGACGTTATCTTTGGCTGGGCATCGGGTTTTGCGTTCTGAGTCTGGGCTATATACTGACACTGACGAACCTGATCATGCCGATGTTTTCCCAGGATATTTCTCAGCGATTCATGGTGGAGCAGTTTGGGCAGTTCACGGACAATCAGGAAGCATCGACGCTGGAGGTGTTGTGGGCGATCGTCCGTCATCCCGGACGGCTGATTGTGGAGGTATTCACACCCTTCGGCAAAACGGTGAGTTATCTGCTGGGTCAATGGGTGCCACTGGCGTTTATTCCCATGATCGCGCCGAGTGCCTGGATGCTAGCCGGATTCCCGATGCTGAAAATTTTACTCCAGCAAGAACATGTCACAGCCCTGTCACTGCATTTGCGCTATGCCATGAGCCTCGTTCCGGGGCTGTTCTACGGGACAATTCTCTGGTGGGCAAGCCATCCCGATCGCTACACTCCTCGCTTCCGTCGCGTCTGGATTGCCTGCATCGCACTTTCTCTGTTCTTCACTGTCACCGCCAATCCCAATCGAGCGTTGTCCTGGGCAATTCCTGACTCGTTCCAACCGTGGGTCTATGTGTCTCCGCCTCGCCAATGGGAACATAGTGCTGCTATTCGATCGCTGCTTGCCCAAATTCCGCCGGATGCCAGTGTGACTGCCACCGATCACATCGTCGCTCATGTATCCAGTCGCCGAGAAGTGTTGCGCTTTCCCCGATTTCGGCTCCGCAATGATGCCGACAAAACCGTGCGGGTGGAGTATGCGATCGCGGATCTCTGGTACCTTCAGCACTATGAGCCAGCCTTTGAAGACTATCGCAAGAGTCTGAAGCTGGCGATCGAGGATGTCAACTCCCTTTTAGAGCGTCGCTATGGACTGATTGATTTCCGAGACAGAGTTATCCTGTTGCAGAACAGGGTTGACTCAAGCCCCGATGCTTTAGCTGCATGGATAGCCTATCAACAGGAATTGGAACTAATTTTTCAGTTCCAAGAGTGAAGAGGGAGAAAGAACCAGTGGTAAAGTGATAAAACTGTAAAACCGAGGGAACGGTCTATGCATCGTCTAGCCGCTACGCCTGGAGGTTGGACTCCGGACCCGGAAGGCGTGATCTTCATTGAGCAGAGTCAAGCCCCTCTCGTCTTCTTGACAGCCGCTGATACTGATATTCAACTCCTAGCTGCCGCCACACTTCGATTACCAAACTCTTTTCCTGCGCTGCGAGTAGCCAACCTGCTGCACTTACAACAGCATTTGACGATCGACACCTATGCCGACACAGTATTAACCCAGGCTCAGGCGATCGTTCTTCGCTTGCTGGGAGGAAGAGCCTATTGGTCGTATGGGCTAGAAGTCGCTAAACAAACCGTTCAGCAAACCGGAGCCAGCCTATTCGTATTGCCAGGAGACGATCGTCCCGACCCTGACCTAATCAGCCACTCCACCGTTTCCTTGTCTGTCGTCGATCGGCTTTGGCGTTACCTCACCGAAGGCGGCATCGAAAACACAATCAACGCCCTCAAATTCATCGCTGACACCAGCCTAAACACAACTTACAATCCCGCCCCTCCAGCCATAATTCCTCGCATCGGACTTTACAAATGGAGCAATGAGACAGAAAGACAAGGAAGACAAGACAAGCAACCTTCATCCCCTCATTCTCTCATCCCCTCATCCCCTATTCCCGATTCCCTTCATTCTCCAAAAATCGGACTTCTCTTCTACCGTGCCCACTCTCTCGCAGGCAACACCGCGCCGATCGACGCGCTCTGTCAAGCATTAGCCGATCGCCAGTTGCAGCCTGTGCCTGTATTTGTGTCATCCTTGCGCGATCGAGAGGTGCAATCAGACCTGCTAACCTACTTCCAGCCAAAGGAGGAGACACCGATTCAGGTGTTGTTGAATGCGACGAGTTTTTCTCTAGCTCGATTAGACGCTGAAACGCCGAATCTAGAACTATGGCAACAGCTTGATGTACCTGTGATTCAGGTGATTCTTAGCAGTGGCACCTTAGAACAATGGCAAACCCAAACCCGTGGATTGTCGCCGCGAGATGTTGCGATGAATGTGGCACTCCCTGAAGTCGATGGGCGGATCATCAGCCGTGCCATTTCCTTTAAAGCCGTACAGACTCACAACACTGCCCTAGAAACTGATGTCGTTGGTTATGAAGCAATAGACGATCGCATTCAATTCGTTGTTGATCTGGCTGCCAACTGGGTATACCTCCGCCAAACGCCTCCCGCCGATCGTCGCATTGCCCTGATCCTGGCAAACTATCCTACTCGTGACGGTCGCCTTGCCAACGGCGTCGGGCTTGACACTCCGGCAAGCTGCATCGAAATCCTCAAGGCGCTCCAACAGCAGGGCTATCACATTCAGGATAGTCCTGCAACTGGAGATGAGTTGATCCAGCGACTCACCCAGGGAATCACGAACGATGCCGAAGGGCGAGAACTTCGATCGGCAAATCAATTTCTTCCTGTAGAGGACTATCAGCAGTATTTTGCCACATTGCCGCCCTCTGTTCAGCAGGGAATCCGCGATCGATGGCAGGTTGCAACAGACGCAACAGATTTGCCTCCTCCTACCCTATCTCCCCATCCTCCTATCCCCCTGTCCCCTCATCCCATCCCTATTCCCGGTATCCAACTCGGCAATATCTTCATCGGTATTCAGCCTGCCAGAGGCTACGATCGCGACCCTACTCTCAACTACCATGCGCCAGATTTGGAGCCAACGCATGAGTATCTGGCATTTTACTACTGGGTACGACATTGCTTTAGCGGGCAGGCGATCGTCCATGTTGGCAAGCATGGCAATTTGGAGTGGTTGCCAGGAAAAGCCGTGGCGCTTTCAGAAGACTGCTATTCTGAAGTCGCGTTGGGTGCAATGCCTCACCTGTATCCGTTCATCGTCAACGATCCGGGGGAAGGTGCTCAGGCAAAACGTCGATCGCAAGCTGTGATTATCGATCATCTGACTCCTCCCATGACTCGCGCCGAACTTTACGGCTCTCTTCAACACCTCGAACAATTGATCGATGAATATTACGAAGCCCAGAGTCTCGATCCGAGTCGGCTAGCCGTGATTCGCGATCGGATTCTCAATTTAGTCAAACAAGAACACCTCGATCAAGAGTTAGAGATTCAACGTTCAGAATTAAGTCCAAAATTCAAAATTCAAAAAGATGCTATTTTCAATTTTGAATTTTCAATTTTGAATTCTCTTGATGGTTATCTCTGCGAACTGAAAGAAGCTCAAATTCGTGATGGACTCCATATTTTTGGGCAATGTCCTCAAGGGCGACAACAACGAGACTTGATTGTCGCGATCGCCCGTCACCCTGGACAAGGACGCCTGGGATTGACAAGAGCCATTGCCCAAGACTGGCAACTCGACCTCGACCCCCTCACCACCGATCCCGCCCAACCCTTTCTCCCCCACCCTGCATCCCCCGTCCCTCAACTCCATACCTGCCGCACCGTCGGAGACGTAATCGAAGCCCTCGAACACCAAGCCTCCGCCCTCATCGAAGCCCTCATCCCCTCATCTCCTCATCCCCTCATCCCCTCATCCCCCATCC
>JAAUSF010000119.1 GCA_012033255.1 Cyanobacteria bacterium RU_5_0 | reverse complement strand
GTTTGTTCCATCCTCCAACTATATCACATGTGATAATAGCTATGGATAGTTCAAGGCGGCGAAAGCCCGCAACCGCTTACCTCCCCACGTTTGAAAACGGGGGCTTCCGCTCGTTTTTCGGTGACATGACAACAGGAGACGAGAAACTTAGACTAGCCAAGTTGCGACAACGAGCAAGGCTGACTCAGCGA
Organism: Cyanobacteria bacterium RU_5_0; assembly: GCA_012033255.1. Taxonomy (GTDB): domain Bacteria; phylum Cyanobacteriota; class Cyanobacteriia; order Elainellales; family Elainellaceae; genus JAAUSF01. The sequence continues at coordinate 16,981 of JAAUSF010000119.1, read as the reverse complement.
CAGTTAGCGGATGCTCTAGGAGTCACGATCGGCCCTAGTTCTGATTCTTCGATCGAATTGCCTGCCGAAATTCTCGTACCGCATCATACTGATCGTGATAGGTAATGTAGCGGCAAAATAGGTCGATCGGCAGATCAAGCAATAGCTCACTGCGGCTGACTTTCTCATAACCACTCGTGCGGAGGTGATGAATTCCTAACATGCCATCTTCCCAAAACCAAACTTCAGTCACGCCCATGCGGCGATAGCCTTCCAGCTTATCTATACCTCCACTCGTAATGATCACCTCAATCACCAGATCGGGGTAGGGTTTAGGAGTGGCTAGATTGTAGGATTCATCTGGTTCGTTTCGGGCACCTAGTTCTTTATTGCCCAAAGATGGGCTACCTCGTTTGTAAAAGCGAATCTCCGCTTCATCCATGTAAGCTTCAATGAGCCGCACCATTGTAGACTTAAAATCTTCATGTTCTCGACCGATCGGCATAATCTCCGCCGTTCCATCCAAATAAGCTAATCTAACTCCAGCGAAATCCTCTAGAGCGCGATCGAGTTCTTCAAATTGCTCCCAAGTGAGATTGTGGATGACCTTTGCGGCTTTAGGTTTAAGCGGTTGGGGAAGTTGCGCTGTCATAGTGGTAATTTTGCTGTGTTGCGATCGTTACTTTCTCTCACTCATCATCGGGCAACTCTTCCGTATATTGATCGATCGCCTCCACTATTCCCTCCGAGTAGGGTTCCAGCATTGTGGCGCAAACATGGAGATTCCCCCTCATCTCCTCATCCCTCACCTCTTCTTCCCCAGTACCTTCTTCACCAACTCCGGAATCTGCGACGGGCGATCGGCAACGGGAATCTTGGATTGCTTGAATGCGGTGAGCTTGCTTTCAGCCGTACCAATTTCGACGCCTAGATCAACAATTTGAGAGGCGATGATGGCTCCAGCATGACCCATGAGTTGCCCTTTGGGAGCCGTTCGTCCGGCGATATAAGCAACGACGGGTTTATCAATGGCTTCAGCAATGTAGCGAGCCGCGACTTCTTCACTATCCCCGCCAATTTCACCTACTAAAACAATCACGTCTGTCTGATCATCTTCGTCCAAGATTTGCAGCCATTGCTGGAAGGAGGAACCCGGAATCCGATCGCCCCCAATCCCCACGGCGATCGATTGTCCTAACGCAGCATGGGTTAACTCAAACGCGACTTCATAGGTGAGCGTCCCACTGCGGCTAACCAACCCAACCGAACCAGGTATATAAAACGAGGGAGGATGGGTGCCTAGGAGAATTTGACCTGGAACAATGATCCCCGGACAGTTTGGTCCCACCACCAACGTTTCGGTAGCATCTGCCTTGCGACTCAGATGAACCATATCTAGGGGCGGCACCCCTTCCGTGATGATAATAATCTGGCGAATCTCAGCCGCGATCGCTTCCAGCGCTGCATCCAATACCAAATAAGGCGGCCCAAAAATCACCGTTGTCTCCACCCTGCCAACATGGCCGAGGGCTTGCTCCACCATATCAAACACTGGAATTCCTTCAATGACTTGCCCACCATATCCCGCACCGACTCCCGCCACAACCTGAGTGCCATACGATCGCATCAACGGAGCATAGGCTGCGCCCAAAGGTTCAGTAATCCCTTGAATGAGAACTTTGCTATCAGAGGTGAAGTTCATATAGGGGATAGGGGGTAAGGGGTGGGATAGGGATGAAGGATAAAGGATAAATCAACCCATGATGGGTGGGAATGAGAATCAAAGTTAGCTCAAAACGCAGGGTTTAAAACTTAAGAATTATCCCATCACCCCATCACTTCGCTCCTTTGGCAAATGCAACGGTCTGGACGATCGCTTCATCTAATTGATCGAAGATAGTCACCTCTGATGGAGTGAGCAATTGTTGGGCTTGAGTTAGCTGGTCGCCGACTAGCCTGACGATCAGCATGGGGGAAGGATGATTGGGAAGTTGTCGTTTCAGGTAGGCGGCGATCGCTTTGGCAACGTGTAAGCAAGAAATGGAACCGCCCAAAATGTTTACAAGTATGGCTTTGATGCGGCGATCGTGGGCAATCAGTTCCAACCCTTGTTCAATCCGTTCTTCCAGGGTATTGGATGGGCAATAGTAACGATATTCGCCACCTAAATCAATGAAGCCCGCAGGTTTGCCTTTAGCTTTGTAGAGCAAGTCTAGGGTTGCCATCGTCAGTCCTGCTCCGTTGCATAACACGCCGATGTTGCCGTCCAGCCCAATCAAATTCAGTCCACAGGTTGGGGAGAGGCGATCGCCAACCGGATCGAAGCTAGAGTCGATCGGCTTTGAGATTGGATTGGGTAAGCTACCAATTAATTCCAGCAAGCTCAAGTGGCGTCCGAGAGCAGCATCGTTAATGATGACTTTCCCATCCAATGCCATTAGTTCGCCGGTTGCGCTGACAGCCAACGGATTGATTTCGATTAAATCAAGATCCTGCTGGATGAACAAACGATACATTTTTTCGATGATTACGCTAATCGATTGGATCAGGCTTCCCTCCAGTCCCATTTTTAAGGTGAGCCGACGAGCATAAAAAGGAGAAAATTCCTGATCGACAATCACATGATGCATTTGATCTAAGCGAGACTCAATTTCCTCACCACCCGATTGAGACCCTAATAGCAATGGACGCCGAGTAGAGCCATCCAGCACCACTGCCAGATAAAATTCTCTCTCAGCATTATATTTTGCCTCTGCTAACAACACATCCGGATATTTGCCCATGATGGAGAGATGGAAGATCGATCGTGCCGCCGCTACTGCATCGATCGTATTTTCCACAAACTTGATCCCACCCGCTTTTTTCCGTCCACTCGTAGACACCTGGGACTTGAGGGCGATCGGGTAAGGAATTCTCAGTTCCTTGAGATCCCTCGGACTGTTGATGCGTTGAGACGGTAGAACAGGAATTCCGATTTGGCGGAATAGTTCCTTGGCTTGATATTCGAGTAGATCCATAGTGACGTACCTAGCACGCGAAGCACCCCCGAAAAAAATTCAGCGTAAAGGATGCACATTAAGAACAAATCAAGACTATATCTATATCTTTTGAGGTTAGCGATTAAATGCCCTTTTGAATGCAACAAAAGCTGCAAAGTCAATAAGTAAAATTGCTCACCACTAACTGTTTTATTTTGGCGATTTAAGCTAGAGATAGTACGGTCATCTATCTAAACAGGAGTTGAGACGATGGAAATCGGTGTGCCCAAAGAAACGAAGGATCAAGAATTTCGAGTTGGGTTGAGTCCTAATAGTGTAAGAGGGTTGAGTGATAACGGTCATACGGTTTTTGTGGAGACAGGTGCAGGAGTTGGAGCCGGATTCACAGATGAAGATTATTTTCAAGCAGGAGCCAAAATTGTACCTGAAGCGAACGCCGCTTGGAATCGGGAAATGGTAATTAAGGTCAAAGAACCGCTTCCGCCGGAATACAATTTCATCGAGAAGGAGCAAATTCTCTTTACCTATCTGCATCTAGCCGCCGATCGCGCCCTGACCGAATATCTGATTGATTCGGGTGTAACAGCGATCGCTTATGAAACCGTCGAACTTCCCAACCGCAGTTTACCTCTGCTTACCCCCATGAGCATCATCGCTGGACGACTTTCAGTTCAATTTGGTGCGCGCTTTTTGGAGCGACAGCAAGGCGGACGAGGGGTTCTTTTGGGCGGTGTCCCTGGCGTTAGACCTGGAAAAGTGGTCATCTTAGGGGGTGGCGTTGTCGGTACAGAAGCCGCCAAAATTGCGATCGGGTTTGGGGCACGAGTCCAAATTTTAGATGTCAATTTGGAACGATTGGCATATCTAGAAACCCTCTTCGGGTCGCGAGTTGAACTCCTCTACAGCAATGCTCCTCAAATCGAGGCGACTGTTCCGGATGCTGACTTGTTGGTTGGTGCCGTCCTTGTTCCCGGTCGAAAAGCACCCACGTTGGTTTCTCGAAGTCTTGTAGAAAGGATGCGGGCAGGCTCAGTGATTGTCGATGTGGCGGTTGATCAGGGTGGCTGTATTGAGACACTGCACCCAACTTCCCACACCACCCCAATTTATCTAGAAGCAGGAGTCGTTCACTATGGCGTTCCGAATATGCCTGGAGCCGTTCCCTGGACAGCCACTCAAGCCCTTAACAACAGCACCTTCCCTTATGTCCTGAAGTTAGCGAATGAAGGCATTAAGGCATTAAACACTGATCTATCGTTGGCAAAAGGTCTGAATGTCCAGAGTCATAAACTCGTGCATCCTGCCGTCCGAGAGGTCTTCGCAGATTTAGCCTAGTGACGATCGGCTTTCTGCCGTGGAGCATCTACCTAGGAAATCTCGGTGGGTTTTGGTGTGAACAATCGCAATGCAGGCTTCTAGCCTGCGTGAACAGACTACCTGCCTTAACATTTACAGTGCAAATCAGATTGTTACATAAGGCTTCTAAATGTCATGCCTTCATAGCGAAACCATAAGTTGAATTAAAACTGTATCTTTTATCACATTTTCTATCCAGGATTAGGAACAATAGAACTAGAGACTGTATTCAATTACTAGATACTCATCAACGGAGGCTACCCTATGGAAACCCATGTTCCCACCCTTAAAACAGTTCAAGATCTAGAGCAAGCTATCCAACGGTACAGAAAAAGCGATTGGAGCAGTAATACTGTTTTTGCCCTATGGGAAGCCATCCGGAATGCGGCACTCGCGCAGACTCCGGTTGAACAAGGAGACGATCGTGTCCCTGGTGAAGACAGCTATTAATAGAGAGCTACAAGTAAAGACATAGTGGGGGGCGATCTGTAGATCGCCCTTACCTGAGTTGATTTAATCATCTGTTACAAAATCTCCGCGCACCCATCCCACTGCACCAGACTCGAATTCGACATAATACCAGGTGTAGCCGTCTTCTGCTTGCATCGTGTCTGAAATCTGGACTGGATCGCCAGCATAGCCAATGTAACGAACCCGCGCAGATACATTAGCATCATCGCGAATGTTGATGCGAGAGTTAGGATCTCTAGAAGTGAGCGTAGCTGGGTCTGCTTCAGGGGAACGATCGTCTGTGGCTCGGTCATCTGTCGCCCGATCGTCATTGCCATTTCGTGTAACACGATCAACCGATGCCGATGGACGGCTAGTTGCAGGATGATCAACTGATTCCTCAGCAGACTCTTCAGCCACTTGTTCGGGAAGCACAAAATCGCTGCGAACCCATCCTTCTTGACCCGATTCTAACTTTACCCGATACCAGGTATATCCATCTGTTCCCTCAACCCGATCGCTGACCTGCACTTGATCGCCCACCTGACCCACAAATTCAACAGGTGCAGACGTACTTGCTCTGGCTCGAATATTGATCGGCGAACCTGACTCTTGGGCGCTGAGAAATGCAGACTCACCTACCAACGCTGTGACCTGAGAATCTCTGGCTGGAGATCGATCGATTGCCAGATCTCTAGGATTCGTTTGGGCATCTGTCGCATCGTTCGCGACTTCCTCAACTTCGCCGCCTACCGCTTTGGCAAATCTCACCGCCTTTTCACGCTCGGTGAAGCTTGCCACCTGGACAGTGGGCGCGTCTGAGTCATCCCTCAGAGTACCGATCGCATCCTGACAATATTCTCGGCGGATCTCATCCGGATTCGCGCCATCAATGTAAACGATATACCAGGTTTGGCTTGGCTCCTCTGCCGCCTTATCCCCACAAGTCGCTTGAGGAAAATCAAACTCCTCAGCCGCGATCGGATCTGGCTGACTGTCAGGAGAAGCCTCAGGAGAAGCCGTTGATGGTGTTGCATAAGGGTCATCCTGAGGCAGAGTCGCATCAGGGCTGTAGTCATAGAGTGAGCCTGCTGAACAGCCTGTCAGCAACAACACACTCAAAGTGATCGTGATCGGGACAGAACGGTGCTGTATCCAGCGTTGACGATTGGAATCGATCGGCTTCATTGGGAAACCTCCATTTGAGGTCATCATGCAATGTATAGGGTTTTGGAGGGTGAGAAGAACTCCATCAGAAGAACTCCATCAGTAGTGTCAGAGTTCGACTGTATTAGATAGCGTAGATCAAGATGAGCAAATTGACCCAGTAAATTTAGCGTTGCTGAAGTTAGGGATATTTGGGGTAAGGGCATCCCTGGTGGGTGACCGAAAGTTGCACACCGCGTTAGATTCATATTTCAAATTGGATTGCCGTAACAGGTTTAGACTTAGCAAATATACTTAAACTTTAATAGCATTCCTTCTTACAATTTGGTGCAAAAATTGATGAGACAAATTTTATGGCGATCGCTTAGTCAACCCGCGATTTCTGCTTAATTGAAATCAGTTAAACGTCGAAAAAATCGATCGAAAGTAAACTTTAGTATCATTCGCTTAGATTTTGAAGAAGAAGCAGTATATTAGAAATCGAAGCTACTAAAGCTTCTTGGCAGATTTAACAGCCATGTTCACTAAGTGTTCACATTATCTAAGGAGAGAGGTAAAGGCGCTGTTTAATCTGAATCTGTCTCGTTCAACCGTAGCAGCATCCAATCGAAACATTGACATTTCCTCCATCTAGTTGTTAGGGAGTTAAGTAAACGGATTGCTGTAGTTGTTAAATCAACTACCCATTCCATAAAACTCCAGATAGAATTGATTAAGGAGAGGAAATCACTCAAAAGTTTCAATCTTGGGTGCTGTTACTGCTTTAAAGCCTTACGAGACAGAGTAGACGTGCATCATGGCAATTATTGCTTTGAAAGCCTGGTATCTCCAGGAATATGAACCCATTCGAGAACTTGAAAAGCGTCCCCATGATCTTCGCTTGAGTAAGAACAGTCTGCTAAAGTCAGCTCTCCGGGCTGATTTTTTAGAAGATAGCAAAGATGTAAAAAACTCCATATGGTTTCAGCGATATTTGGAAGGAGAAACCGTCGAGTTTTACATTGAGGGGAGTGGAGGTTATGCAATTTCTAATATTGACCTGATTAGTCACGAAATATACTTTACGAAACAAGAGGTAATGGCTCATTTGGAGCCGACTATTTTTCTGTGCTATCAGACTGAATATTCACAATCGAGTGATCTCTTGCGAGACGAGATTCAAGGCTTTTTGGAAAAGCTGAATAAACGATCGCGCCTGCCCCTCACCCTCGAAGAATCTCATCGTCTTACCGATAGCCCCATTCGCCTGAACAGCACCTTGATGCGGAAAATTCGTAAGTGCCTTGTATTCATCGCAGATGGCACTCCGATTCTGCAAATCGACGGCAACCCGCCTCAATTAATCCCCAATCCTAAAGTGTGTGTTGAAATAGGTTATGCTCTGCAATGCAAGCGATCGGAGCAAATCTTACTTGCCCAAATGGAACGAGGCGACATCGTTGGACAATTCCCCTTCGATCTCCCTAGCAGTAACCGTCTCGTCTTCCGCAACAAAACAGAACTCCACAAAACCTTGCCAGGAGCGATCGAAGCGCAGGTGCAACGGTTCAATTTGCTGGGTTGATTCAGACTGCGAATAGTGCATTTTCAGCCCGCTTCTGGGAACATTTAGTCGTAAGCCTCGATCGGGTTACGCTAAATAATTGTCGTCATGGCAGAGGATAATCACCCACTATGCCCAGAACTCCGAGTGAATTTGCAGTCCATATCCTGATGGAGGGGGGACATCGCGAAGAAGTTCGTTTCTCTACCATCCAAGACTTCCAGAAGTGGTATAGCGGTGAATTGACGCCCAAAGCCTCCTCCAATGACTTTATCAATGTGCCGATCAAAAATATTCAGGGCGAGTATATGGTGATTCGTCCCTCTCGTGTTGTGGCGCTGCGAGTCGAACCTGTCTTTTTTGGCAGTGTCGATCGAGATTTTTAAGTAGGATGAAGGACGAAGGATGAAGGATGAGAGCAATCGTTCGCATCGGTATCAATATCGCGGTTGCCCTAAGTTTGACTGTGCCAATTTGGGCGGAGCAGGTTCCGTTACCGTTGCAATGGGTGGAACGTCCGGAGATGGGGGAAGGGGTAGAATCGTTGGGGTTGGATGAGCAACTTTGGGGAACGCGGCAAACTCCAGGGGATCAACAGGCATTATTAACGGCGATCGACTATTCCCTCACTTATTTAGAGTCATCTGAAGCGGCTACAGCCTATGCTCAATACTCGGTGCCAGGGATTACACGCGATCGGGTTCGTCGTAGCTTGGAGCGGTTTCGTGAATTGGTCGTAACTTCGGAATCTCCCGTTGATCTGCAAACGTCGGTGTTGCAAGAGTTTGAGCTATATCAGTCGATTGGGGCAGATGGCAACGGAACGGTCAGTTTTACAGGCTATTTTCAACCTACGTATCTCGCCAGCCGTACTCCCACCGATGAATTTCGCTATCCGCTCTATCGCTTGCCCCCCGAACTCGATCGCTGGTCGCGCCCACACCCAACTCGTGCGGAATTGGAAGGGCTTGACGGGCTACAAGGTTCCCAAGGACGGCTACAGGGTTTGGAATTAGTCTGGTTGCCCGATCGACTGGAAGCCTATCTGGTTCATGTTCAGGGGTCTGCTCAACTTGAACTCACAGATAGCTCTACGATGGCAATCGGTTATGCTGGACGTACCGATTACCCCTATGTCAGCCTCGGACGAGAATTGGTCAACGATGGCAAGTTTCGCTTGGAAGACTTGAGTTTGCCTGTCGTCATTCAATATTTTCGAGATCACCCAGCCGCTCTCGATCGCTACATTCCCCGCAATAATCGGTTTGTGTTTTTTGAAGAAACAACGAGATTGTCCGCGATCGGCAGTTTGGGGATACCTGTCACCGCAGCGCGATCGATTGCAACGGATAAATCCCTGATGCCGCCTGGCGCATTAGCACTGATCCAAACGCAAATTCCTTACCCGAATGCCAATGGAGACCTGATCCCCCAATTTGTTAGCCGCTATGTTCTAGATCAGGATACGGGAGGCGCGATTCGGGGTGCAGGTCGGGTGGATATTTTCATGGGTACAGGGGATGCAGCAGGCGATCAGGCGGGGCGAATTAACCACTCCGGCCAGCTTTACTATCTCCTGCTCAACGAGTGAAGATGGAGCCTACACGACAAAAGCGATCAAGTCAGATGCTATGCTTGACGAATTGCCAAATTGAAATCAGCCCTTGCATCCACCGGATTTAAGATTAACCTAGTCTGTAGAGTGGATTATTGAGCATCTAGATTTGGGATTCGCGCCTCTGTTACCATCTGCTATTTCTCGTGTGTTCTGCCTCCGACAGCGATCTGTGACTGAAATCATCCTTCCTACCCATCCCTCAGATGAGCCTAGAGTCAGTGTCAAACATAGTCTCAAGCTGATCGAGTTCGTTGAGAAATAGTAGAGTTGCCTGCCCTAGCAAAACCTATGGATGCCGCTCTTGAACTTACCCTGCAAATCGTGATTGCAGTCATTGCAGGCATTAGTGCCCAAGTTTTAGCAGACTATCTCAAAGTCCCTAGCATCGTTTTCTTGCTGCTGTTTGGGATCTTGCTCGGCTCTGATGGCATTGATATCCTTCATCCGACGCTTTTAGGAACAGGGTTGAATGTGATTGTTGCCCTCTCTGTTGCCCTGATTTTGTTTGAAGGTGGGTTAAACCTGGAGCTACGGGACTTGGGTAAAGTCTCTGGCAGCTTGCGAAATTTAGTCAGTTTCGGGGTATTGATCACGCTGTTGGGTGGCGGGATGGCAGCCCACTGGTTGACTGAATTTCCCTGGACGATCGCCTTCCTCTTCGCCGCTCTTGTAGTTGTCACCGGCCCAACTGTGATCAGCCCTCTCTTGAAGCAGGTCAAGGTCGATCGCTCCGTTGCAGCCTTGCTGGAAGGTGAAGGGGTTCTAATTGATCCCGTTGGCGCAATTCTAGCTGTAGTTGTTTTAGATATTATTCTCAACGGCGATACTGATCCGATGTTTGTGGTCAGTGGCCTTTTCTTGCGATTAGGAATTGGCGGGGCGATCGGGGCGATCGGTGGTTGGCTTTTGGGCTTTGTCCTCAAACGCGCTACCCGGATGTCAGATGATCTGCGGAATCTAGTCGTGCTGGCTGGAGTCTGGGGGCTGTTTAGTCTCGCCCAGTTGATTCGCAGCGAATCTGGACTGATGACAACGGTAGTCGCTGGGATCATGCTAGGAGCCTCTTCGTTACCAGAAGAACGGCGATTGCGTCGCTTCAAAGGGCAATTAACGGTTTTGGCGGTGTCGGTATTGTTTGTGTTGCTGGCAGCAGAACTGTCGATCGCCAGTATCGTTGCTCTCGGCTCCGGTGCGCTGCTCACGGTCGCCGTGTTGATGTTTATCGTCCGCCCTATCAATATCTGGCTTTGTACCTGGCAAAGCGATTTCAACTGGCGACAAAAGCTGTTTCTCTGTTGGGTTGCCCCACGGGGAATCGTTTCGGCATCGGTTGCCTCTCTGTTTGCGATCCTGCTGACTGAGCGAGGCATCAACGGGGGTGACTCGATCAAAGCTTTAGTTTTTCTAACGATCCTCTCGACTGTCTTCCTACAAGGCTTAACGGCAGGATGGGTCGCTCGTTTACTCCAAATTACCTCTACTCAAGCCACCGGAGCCGTGATCGTTGGCTGTAGCCCGTTGAGCTTGCTCATTGCCAGACTGTTTCGCGATCGTGGCGAATCGGTTGTCTTGATTGACACTGATCCAGAAGCTTGCGAAGCCGCTGAACGAGAAAACTTCAAAGTCTTCTCCAGCAGCGCCCTTGATGTAGAAGTTTTAGAACAGGCAGGTTTATCCAGTGCTGGCACTTTCCTCGCTATGACCCACAATGGCGAAGTCAATTTTGTTTTGGCTCAACACGCCGTCGAAGAATTTCATCCTCCCAGAGTGTTAGCCGTCTTCTCCAATGACTCTCAATCTGCCGGACAGTCCAATTCCAGTAAAGTGCAGCAGGCATTTATGGCGCAGATGCCACTCAAAACCTGGAATCGTCATTTGGATGATAAAGCGATCAAACTGGGTGAAACAACCCTGAGAGAACCGGGAATGCTATTTCAGCAGGCCCACCTGAAAGCACTTATGAGAGCCGAAGAATTAGTTCCCCTCATGATGGAACGCGACGATCGCCTTCAAGTCATCCCAGTGGCTGAAGAATGGCAGGCAGGCGATCGGATTATCTATCTGCTCCACGACCCTCGCCCCAGACTCTTGCGCCAACTGGCAGGTGGCAATCATCAAGCAACATTGGTGATCGAAAAACTCACCAGGGTGGAAGAGATCCCGATCGCGGCTCTGTCAGTGGAAGCGGGAGTGGGGGAGTAGGGATGAGGAGATGAGGGAGATCTCGCGTCTATTTATCCCCTGTTTATCCCCTGTCGCCAGTTCTCTATCCCCTGTCCCCTCCTCTGGCTCGTTCGTAGACCACCATGTTTGCCCCAACAACGGGGCTTCTAGCAATTAACGTTCCGGCTTCATCGGTGATTTCTAGTTTCTCAAAGTCGAGTTTGCGCGATCGTCGCAGCATCTCATTTGCCAATCTATCTTGGCTATCCGCATCAAGCGTGTACCAGGTTTGCCCGACCATGACGATCAGGCGGCTCCCTCGGAAATTCGCTTGCACCGATTGGATCAACCCTTCAGCGTAGCGATCGGTCACTTCTGCCACCTGAGCTTGAATCTTGGCAATCACAGCCGGATCAGCAAGTAGGTCAGGTTCTTCAACTGGAGTACTGACTGCTGGCGGAACCGATCGATCTGATTGGGCGATCGTTGGAGATTTTCCGGGCAGCAGTAGGGAGGTTGAAATCCAGAGAACTAATGCCAGGACGGAAAGGGCAATTCCGGTTAATGCCCAATCGGGGAGCCGTGCATTCCAATTTTCCGGGAGAACAGTACGAATCTTCGGCAATGCCGCTATCCATGCCGATCGAATCCACTTAAGGATCTTCAGCGTCAGTTTCCCCAGTCTCTGTAAAACATCAAACACAATCGGCAGGAACGCAAGAACAATTCCCCCTAGCTGCCCTAGCATCCGCCGCAATGACCGAAGTTTTGATGACGCCGTTGTCGCAGGTTCTTTAGCCGGAGCAGTGGGTTGCGTTGGAGGAACAGCAGAACTCGCTTTCTGGGAAGGTTCAGAAAACGGTTGCACAACTGTGTTAGCAGGCGATTCTGCGGGAGGGGCGATCGTCTCAGTAGACGCTTCAGGCGGCAATTCGGCAGATTCGGGAGGTACCGCTTCAGAGGAAGACAAATCCGAGACGATCGGTTGTGGAGAATCGGGTTCAGAAGGCTTCGGTTGATCGTGTGTCATGCAATTGTCCTTAGAAATGCAGCAGAAGAAATGCAGCAGATCGCCTTACTCTCATCTTGCACCCAGCTGGAACGAATGGAGATTAAGATTGTGAACAAAATCTGCTAATCTGTCCGCCTTGAGGATTTTGTAAAATGCCAGTTACCACACAACAATTAATTCGATTTAAGCAGCAAGAACGCCCGATCGTTGCCCTAACCGCATGGGATTATTTGCTAGCTCAGGCATTGGATCAGGCAGGCATCGACGTGATCCTGGTTGGGGATTCTCTGGCGATGGTTGCTTTAGGATACGATACGACGATTCCGCTTACCCTGGATGAAACCCTACACCATGCCAAAGCCGTGCGTCGAGGCGTCAAAGAGGCGATGATGGTCGTTGATTTACCGTTTCTGAGCTATCAGGAAAGTCCGGAACAGGCATTACGATCGGCAGGTCGTGCATTCAAAGAAGCCGGAGCGCAAGCCGTCAAGCTAGAAGGAGGGTATCCAGCGATCGCCAACACCGTTTCTAAATTAGTTCAAATCGGCATTCCAGTTATGGGACATGTTGGCTTAACACCCCAATCGGTTCATCAGTTTGGCGGATTTCGGCAACAGGGGAAATCTCCGGAGGCAGGCGATCGCATCCTAGAAGAAGCCATCGCGCTCGAACAAGCCGGATGTTTTGCGATCGTTTTGGAACATATCCCCGATGATTTGGCTCTACGGATTACCCAAAAATTGAGAATTCCGACGATCGGCATTGGTGCTGGGGCACATTGCGACGGACAAGTTCTCGTCACTGCCGATCTGCTTGGCTTATCAACCTGGCATCCTCCATTTGCCAAATCCTATGTCAACCTGCGAGAAAGCATCACGCAAGCCGTTAAAACTTTCTGCACCGAAGTAAGAGAACATCAGTTTCCTTCGTAAGGGTTGAGTTTTAAGGTTAGGGCTTAGGTGTTGAGTTATGGCAGTGAATGTGTTGGATGCAATTGAAAACTGCCATAAGTTTCTACCTATAAATTTTTCGTTGATTTTGCGATCGGTCGGGGCAGACCCACGAGTCTGCCCTCTAATCCAGAGCAACCCCGCAGGGATTGCCTCTACTCAAAACTCAAAACCTAGCTATATAGTTTCGCTACATACTCGCCGTAGCCGTTGTAGACCGTCGTAGGGACTTCTTGCCATTCAAAATCACGACCGGAACCAATCAGCCGTTCTTTTTTTTGTGACCAACGTGGATGAGAGACTTCTGGCTCTACATTTGACTCAAATTTGTATTCACCAGGGCTAAGTGTGTTCCAGAAAGTGGCGGGTTGCGTGTCAATGAATTCGATTTTGACGATCGACTTGGCACCCTTAAAGCCATACTTCCAGGGAACGACTGCCCGAATGGGCGCACCATGCTGTTTTGGCAGGGTATGACTGTAAATTCCTACCGCAAAAAATGCTAGCTCATTTGCCATCTCATCAACCCGCAAGCCTTCATGATAGGGGAACGGCAGAAACTGACTCGGCGGGAAAGTGGGACCCTTGGTAACGTTGCGATCGAAATAGGAGGTAAACCGCACAAATTTAGCTTGAGACGTAGGTTCGACTTCTTTAAGCAGCGCATTCATCGGAAACCCGAGCCAGGGCACCACCATCGCCCAGGCTTCCACACAGCGAAACCGATACACTCGCTCCTCTAGCGGGAATTTTGTCACCAAGTCATCTAAATCATAGGTACGAGGATGATTAACCAGCCCTGTCACCTCAATCTTCCAATCCTCTGTCGGGAGAGCTTGAGCATTTTTCCAGATATTTTTGTTCCCGCCAAATTCATAAAAATTGTTGTAGGTTGCAGCGAGGAGTTCATTGGTAACGGGGCGATCGACCTGAGCAAATGCTGGATTCATCGCTGCATTCAACCGCTTTGTTCCTTGTAACGGAACTTCAGCATCAGTTACGTGCTGCTGACACCCAACCAACGGCAACACAGAACCCGCAATTCCGGCACCAATCAGGGTTTTCATGAAACGCCGTCGATTCAGAAAGGCTTCCTCTGAAGTTACAATCCGCTCCGGTAACTGCCAGGGCTTCGGAACATGAATAAGTGTCATACAGAAAAAGATACCTACCTTTACATTGCTCTATTCCCCACTATAAGCCGACTTCAGCTAAAGTCATCCCCTCACTTCCTCACTTCTTTACCCCGTCGCAATCAAGTGCGGAAATTGCGATCGACCCCTATCCTAACAACCGAACCTGCTCAATTTGTCAGCTTGGTAAAGTGAAATCAAGGGAAAAACAAGAGCGTTCAATTTCTTGAATTCCTGGAAAAACAGAGAAACAAATCCACTACATGGGTTGAATGATCTAGATACATTGTAAAGATTAGGAGGCATTTGTTATGGCGATCGTACATTGGACTCCGTTTCGGGAAATTGAAAACCTTCAACGGGAAATGAATCAACTGTTCGATACCTTGGCTCCTAGCACAGGTAGCCGTCCTAACGGGATGATATTTGCTCCGGCGGCTGAAATTCATGAAACGCAAGATGCCGTTCATTTGAAAATTGAAATTCCAGGCATGGAAGCAAAAGATCTTGATGTTCAAGTGATGGCAGAAGCTGTTTCAATTAGTGGCGAACGCAGGTCAGAAACCCGGACTGAAGCCGAGGGAATGGTTCGCTCTGAGTTCCGCTATGGTAAGTTTCAACGGGTCATTCCGCTACCGACTCGGATTCAAAACGATCAGGTTGAGGCAACCTACAAAGACGGTATTCTCAATTTGAAATTGCCTAAAGTGGAAGCAGAGAAAACCAAGGTTGTGAAAGTAAACCTGAACTAAGGGAGTTTCAAGGTATTACGAAGTTAAAAAAATATCTCCCTGTAAATTTTTCGTTGATTTTACGATCGGTCGGGGCAGATCCACGGGTCTGCCCTCTAAGCCAGAGCAACCCCGCAGGATTGCCTCTACATTAGATCTACATCAACAGAAAATTTACGGGTGGAAGAATATTACAAAGCGGAGCCAATATTGACTCCGCTTTAATTTCTTGTTGATATGGATTTATTTAGTTATTTGATGGGGGGTGTAACTTTCTACCGTAGCTCCAGGCCGTGAATTGAAAAATCTTAGTTTGTCCCAGTTTAGTTTCAACAGTTGTTGCGATCGATCTCCAATTAACCTGCAATTGGCTCATGGAAATACCATTGTTTTGAGTCAAACTTCAGACCTTCACTGGTTCATGCCGCAGAGCTTAACGTTTGGAAGCGACTGAAAGTTCAGCATCTTCCTCCATGAATCGCAAACTGGGAAAGAGGAAGTGATTTTCCTCAACATACTGTGCGCCAAAGAGACCCTTTTCTGCCCAAAAGTAACGATCGGTTGTATGTTCATTACGCTTGACCAACAACAATGCGGGTGGCGCAATGCCTTCAGCCTGAATAAACTTTCGGGCAGCCGTAACGGGTTTTTCCTCACCGCTCTCAATGCTATACTGAGGCACCAACTCCAGAATTCTGCGCCCCTCCAGGCGACGACGACTTTTCCGCTTACGTCTTCTTGCCAACCTTTTGTACCTCCTCTCTCATTGACTAACGTTTGCAACGCTGGCTAATGTAACTGTAGTTACAAAATACTAAGACCCTGCAAAGTATATCGGCTTGAAATCGGAATTTCAACTTCCTTTAAACATTTGATACAAAATCTTAAGGATGTTGTGTTAACTCATAATCAGCGTTTAATCTCGCGCCCAAATACGCCCAAAAATGTTGCGGTTTCAGGATTAGAACTCGTTAAGATCTGAAAGAGTAGCAGGCTTTACTGCTGCATTGTTAAGAAAACGTTTCATGTTAATGCCTGCCAGTTCTGAATTTATTGCCCTCTGTCAGTCACAGGTTGCCCTGCTTACAGAAGGATTGGGAGCCGTTCTCAGCATTGTGTATTTAACGGATGAGTTTACAGAGGTTGCGAGTGCAAAACTAGTGCCGATCGTGGCATATCCTGAAGCCGTTGCCGATTGGGGCGACGATCAGATTTTTTTGCTTTTATCCAGAGGGCAACGGTTGAGTAACCCCGATCGGCTGTTACCGTCTGCCGCCCTTCCCTCTAGCCGATCGACAGCATCGACCTCTGCCGATGGGTTGGAATCTGACTTAGAAGCAGACACTCATCCTCTACACGCCGCTAAACAAGCTCTCCTGCGTCAGCAGCAAATTGTTTTGCCATTGATGCATGAAGATGTCGTGATGGGTTTGTTAGTTACGGCACGAGCCGATCGCGCATGGAACGAGTCAGAACAGACCCAAATCAAGCAAATTGCAGAAACATTGGCGATCGCTTGCATTCTCGATCAACGGGCACAATGGCTTGCTCAAGATCAACTGCAACAGCGTTTACTGCGAGAACAGCGCCACGATGTTTTTGATAACTTGCTCCATCAATTTCGGAATCCCTTGACCGCCCTCCGAACCTTTGGCAAATTGCTGGCTAAACGACTGCGCCCCGGAGATACCAATCGCAACGTTGCGGAAGGGATTGTGCGAGAGAGCGATCGACTTCAAGAACTTCTGAAACAATTTGATGCCGCCATCGACCTCGACGAATACGACTTATATCACTGGCTTAACCCTGCAACCGAAGCAAATTCCTGAGTCATCAAGACAATTATTCTCATCCCTCATCCCTCATCCCTCCCTCCCTCC
>JAAUSF010000017.1 GCA_012033255.1 Cyanobacteria bacterium RU_5_0 | reverse complement strand
TATCAAACAGGGCGAAAAGTGGCGGAAGGATTCAAAGCCAACATGAAAATTGTCTTTGATGAATTCTTGCCTCAGTGGAATTACACGGCAAAGCCAGAATTACAGGTTATTTAATCCACGATCCTAAGAGTTCAAGGAACACATTTCCAAGAGTGTGTTCCCTCCCTCCTTAAGAAGCGGCTTGAAAAGCCATCTAAGAATGAGCAAAACGGCTTAGATCCCCCCTAAATCCTCCTACCCTTCGGGAAGGCTTCGCCAACAAAAAGGGGACTTTGATGGCTCGGTTCCCTCTTCTTTAAGGGGAGCTAGGGGGGATCTAAACCGTTTTCATAGGCTCTAAGAACCTGTTAAAAGAAAATCCGCTCTTGAAGCAGAGGAGTGTTTCTCCCCTAGGGAAGAGGGATGGCACCCCATATTCCTAATAGTGTTAAAAGTGACAGTTCACTTTGCTTCCATTAGGAGGGTGAAACCGATGAATAGTGATAGAGAAACTCGCGATCGCAATGATATCCCTGATCGGGTTGACAACGAACAAGTTGAAGCTAATCCTAATCGCGATCCCTTTACAGGTGAAACAGGTGCCCATCCGGTTGGAACTGGAATTGGTGCGGCGGCAGCGGGCGCATTAGGGACTGCGATCGGTGCAGTTGCCGGTCCAGTGGGAGCCGTTGTGGGAGCGACGATCGGTAGTGTTATTGGCGGTTTGGTTGGTAAAGGAGCCGCAGAAGCGATCAACCCAACTGTTGAGGATGCCTACTGGCGAAACAATTATCTTTCTCGTCCTTATGTCCATACGGGACGGGTCTATGAGGATTATCAACCTGCTTATCGTACAGGCTATGAAGGTTATACCCGTTATCAAGGTCAAGGCAAAACCTATGATGAACTTGAACCAGAGTTAAAACGAGACTATGAAACCCAATATCCCAGAGCAAATATGCAATGGGATGATGCTAAATATGCGACTAGAGATGCCTGGAATCGGGCTGGCAACAATGCGTTATTCTTCAATGAAGATCACTACTGGCGGCAAAATTATACATCTCAACCCTATTATGACCCAGGTTTAACCTATGAAGATTATCAACCCGCCTATCGCACAGGTTACGAAAATTACATTCGTTATCGTGACACAGGGAGAACCTACGATGAGATTGAGCCTGAACTGCGGCAGGACTATGAACAGCAGTATGGTTCCTCTGGGTTAGGTTGGGAAAAAGCCAAGTACGCTGTACGTGCTGCCTGGAATCGGCTAGAACGCGCAGTCCATCGTTAATTGACTTAGCGCGATCGAGCATTCTAACCATACATTACTGTACTGTTTCTACCTGTAAATTTCCCGTTGATTTTGCAAATGCCCTTTCTTACCGCCCATACGCCTCTTGCCTTTGAGAAGGATTGGTAGCCTTCTGTAGAAAAAATGCTACGAAATAATAAGCTGTTCCACATTTATTTTTCAGAGGCAACAGGGCTAAACCGGTGTGCATCAGGCTTTGAGGCTGCGAAATGTCTAAACTAGATGGCTTCAATTTGACGATTGAACGATTTACCTTGACCTTATGCCAGGTCATAATATCGTGCTAAGCTAGGGGCATCTTGGAAATTATTTTCGGCTAGTTCGTCCCATAGGCGTTTCTCCGAATCTAACTCTCCGCAAGCTCTGATTTGGAGGAATTGTATGTCTATTTATGTCGGTAACCTGTCATACGATGTGACAGAAAGTGGGATCTCCCAAGTCTTTGCAGAGTACGGAACTGTAAAGCGTGTTAATCTACCGACTGACCGTGAGACAGGGCGTATCCGTGGGTTTGCCTTTGTGGAAATGGCAACTGAAGCTGAAGAGTCATCCGCCATCGAAGCCCTGGATGGTGCTGAGTGGATGGGACGCGACCTTAAAGTGAATAAGGCAAAGCCTCGTGAAGAAGGAGGGTCTTCCAGGAGCAGTTGGGGAAATAGAGGTGGCTCTTCTCGCCGCTACTAAGCTTTGAGTCTAAGTTTTTAGGTCTGCAATCTTGAGGGTAGACAGTAAAGTCTACCCTTTTTGATGGTTGCTTGCTGGATAATCCATCTCTTATCCAGTCGTAATTCAGTCAGTCTGAAAGGAGATCGAATGACTCAAGTGATTCTCGGTGAAAACGAGGGCATTGAATCAGGGTTACGTCGATTCAAGCGAAAGGTTTCCCAAGCAGGAATTTTTCCTGATATGAAAAAGAATCGCCATTTTGAAACGCCTATTGAAAAACGCAAGCGCAAAGCCATTGCTAGGAGAAAGCAACGGAGAAGACATGTGCGCGGTTGATTCTAACGGTTCCCGATGCATTCGATCGACAGTCCTTATAAACGTCTCTTATAAACCTATGAAAACCGCAGAACTCATCAGCCGATATAGGGCAGGGCAACGGGATTTTAGAAATCTGAACTTGATCGCCGCAAATTTAAGGAACATGAACCTCAGTGGTGCGAATCTTAGTGGCGCAAATTTAACTAAGGCAAACCTGACGAATACAAATCTGAGTCAGGCCAATCTTTCAGATGCCATCTTGACTGGGGCAAATTTAACCGAAACTAACTTAATTCGAGCCAATCTAACAAACGCAAATCTAATTCAAGTTGATCTAAGCCACGCTGATTTGCGTGGAGCAATTCTGCGTAATGTATTGAAATAATTCACAAGTCGATTGCAAAATCAACAAAAAATTTACAGGTGGAAAATTCTGGAAATCTGTGATGTGCAGATTGAATAGAGTTCAGCTTAGAGCATCCTCTACGGTTGAATCAGGTAATTCTTAATCCTTTCCCACATTTCGCAGCGATCGGATCAGCTCAATGGCTCCTGCCGCTACTCGATCGATCTCCTCTAGGGTGTTAGATCGTCCAATGCCAAATCGGATAGACGTATAGGCGAGTTCGGGTGACAGCCCCAATGCCAATAGCACATGAGAGGGTTCAATTTTTGCAGAGGTGCAGGCAGAACCAGAAGACACGGCGGCGATCGGCTGCAAACCAAGTAAAAGCGCCTGACCATCTACCCCTTCGACGCTAATGTTGAGGTTGCCAGGAAGCCGTTGAGTAGGATGTCCATTGAGGTGAATGCCATCCAGTGTTTGCAAATGCAACCAGAGGCGATTCCGTAACGCTTGAATCCGTACCATGTCTGATTCCATCTCGGTTAACCCCAGCTTCACGGCTTCGGCAAACCCAACGATTTGCGGAGTGTAGAGAGTGCCCGATCGCATTCCTCGCTCATGTCCGCCGCCGTGCAGTTGAGGAGCTACTTGAACTCTAGGATTGCGCCGCCGAACATAGAGTGCGCCAATGCCTTTAGGTCCATAAACTTTGTGTGCCGTGAGAGACATCAGATCAATCTGCATTGCCTCGACATCCAAGAAAATTTTACCGATCGCCTGGGCGGCATCCGTATGAAACAACACTTCATGCTGGTGACAAATCGCCCCAATCTCTGTGAGCGGTTGCAATACGCCAATTTCATTATTTGCCGCCATAATTGACACCAAAATCGTATCAGGACGAATCGCCTTTTCTAACTGAGTCAAATCAATTAATCCATCAGGCTGCACCGAGAGGAACGTTACCTCAAAGCCAAGCGATCGCAAGTAGCCACATGGATCAAGCACCGCATTATGCTCGGTCTGTAAGGTGATCAGATGTCGTCCTTGAGAGAAATATGCCTCTGCAACCCCTTTGATTGCAAGATTGTTTGCCTCGGTTGCGCCACTGGTAAACACAATTTCTTCCGGTGTAGCATGAATCGCATCAGCTAAAATCTCTCGTGCTTGTTTCACTGCCGCTTCAGCTTCCCATCCATACAGATGCGTGACACTAGCCGGATTACCAAAATGCTCGGTGAAATAAGGCAGCATCGCGGCTAAGACGCGATCGTCTACAGGGGTTGTGGCATGGCAGTCGAGGTAGATGGGGCGATGGGGCATGGGAGATGGGGGGATGGGAGATGGGGGGATGGGGAGATGGGGATGCTTTCTAATCCTAGGATGCCTTACAACAGGTATGGAAGGTATTGTGGTAATCGTGATTGGATCGGGCGATCGCAATAAGATCACAAGTTCCAAAAAAACTACTGCCATCTGCCAAGATTCGCCAAGCCGTTCTAAGGGTTCTCGTGATATGGTTGGGTATTGTTGGACATAGGTGGAAATACGTGCAAACTATTTTGGCGTTTGCATAACGCCGTTTCAGATCCGACATCTCCAGCTAATTTTTGTCACAGGTACCCATTGCTGGATCGTTGATTATGGCAACTTCAGAACGCAGACCTCTTCTTTTGGATTTTGAAAAACCCCTCGTTGAATTGGATGCCCGTATTGCCCAAATCCGGGAACTGGCAGAAGAAAATGAGGTCGATGTGTCTGACCAGATCCAACAACTGGAGACACGGGCGATGCAACTGCGCCAAGAAATTTTTAGTAGCCTTACTCCTTCTCAACGGCTTCAGGTTGCCCGTCATCCCCGTCGTCCTAGCACATTGGACTATATTCAGGCGATTACGGACGAATGGATTGAGCTACATGGCGATCGCAGCACAGGCATCGATGATCTCGCGTTGGTGGGTGGAATTGCTCGTCTAGATGGGCGTCCGGTTGTCATGTTCGGCCATCAAAAAGGACGGGATACCAAAGATAATGTCAGTCGGAATTTTGGGATGGCATCTCCGGGTGGCTACCGTAAAGCAATGCGCTTGATGGATCATGCGAATCGGTTTGGAATGCCGATTCTCACGTTCATTGATACGCCTGGAGCGCATCCCGGCATGGAGGCGGAGCGGCTAGGCCAAGGAGAAGCGATCGCCTATAACCTGCGGGAAATGTTTCGGTTGGATGTGCCAATTGTTTGCACCGTGATTGGCGAGGGTGGCTCAGGTGGGGCACTGGGCATTGGTGTTGGCGATCGGTTGCTAATGTTTGAGCATTCTGTTTACACGGTTGCTAGCCCAGAAGCCTGCGCCGCCATTCTCTGGAAAGACGCTGGCAAAGCTCCCCAAGCCGCAGAAGCCTTGAAGATTACAGCAACTGATCTAAAAGGTTTAGGAATTCTCGACCAAATCCTACCGGAACCGATCGGCGGTGCCCATTCTGACCCGCTCGAAACAGCAGCCACCCTGAAGACAGCCTTCTTAGACAATCTCGACCAACTTTCTCGTCTCACCCCCCAGCAGCGTCGAGAGTTACGATACCAAAAATTCCGCAACATCGGTGTATTCGCTGAAATTTCAGCCTGAGTGGGGAGTGAAGGAGTAGGGGAGTGGATGGGTGCATGAGTAGGGCGGGCAATGCCCGCCAAGCCGTTATTATTTCAAGTTTTTGATGGACAATGCCCCTCCTACCGTTTTCCTTTTGATGGGCAATGCCCCTCCTACTCCCCATCCCCCTAGAGAGCGCCTAAGAGAGATACTAGAAATGAATAGGTTCGATTGGATTTGAAACGGTATGTTTATTGTTGATGTAACTCTGAAGAATTCACCTGTTACCTTCTCAGTTCAACGCAAAACTGAGGAAGGGGCTAAGGCAGTGTATCAGCAGGTTTTAGATGCCATACGATCGGGAAATCCTATCATGTTGGAGCTAACCTGCGAACAGCAAATCGGCAAAACAGTGGCGATCTTGGTGAGTGAAATTTCAGCCGTGCAGATGGTTGAAAAGTCAGGAACGGCAGCGGCGTCTGGCAGACCACCAGGATTTTTTGCGTTGCGTGAGCCAAGTGGTACCTGATGGAGTGGCATGACTGAAGTGGCGATCGCAGTCGAAAACCTCTGCTTTGAATGGTCGAGGGAAGCACCCGTCCTGAACTCTTGCTCTCTGGACGTTCCAAGGGGGGAGTTTTGGATGCTGCTAGGAACAAACGGCAGTGGTAAATCTACATTGCTGCGAATCCTGACGGGGTTGCTTTCCGCTCAGTCTGGACGAATCAAGGTGGTGCCGCCTGTGGGTTTCGTCTTCCAAAACCCGGATCATCAATTGGTCATGCCCACTGTTGGAGCAGATATTGCTTTTGGGCTAGTAGAAGAGAAGTTACCCTTCGCAGAAATGCGCCAGCGTGTGGATGAAGCTCTAATCGCTGTCAATCTGCTCCATTTACAACGCCGTCCCATTTATGCCCTGAGCGGTGGACAGAAGCAGCGAATTGCGATCGCAGGCGCGATCGCTCGTCATTGCGAGGTTTTGCTGCTGGATGAACCCACCGCTCTGCTTGACCCTGATAGCCAGCTTGACCTGGTTGCCCAAGTTCAACGATTGGTTAAAAGTCGCGGTATGACAGCACTCTGGGTCACACACCGTCTGGAGGAATTGGATTATGCAGATGGTGCATTTCTGCTGGAACAAGGTCAAGTGGTCGATCGTGGCGATCCAAGTCGCTTGAAGCAACGGTTAATGCAGCATATGGGGGATGAAAATTAGGGGATCGGAGTTACTCAATCCATAGCTCTGTTGCATCCTTTGTTTAAGTGGGTATCAGAAATGCTCAACTTATTTTTTCAAGCCTTGGAGCTACGGTGTACACGTAAGGGGGTGAAATAGGTTTACAGAATGCAACAAAGGAGGGCATGATTATAAAAATATACCCATCCTGGTGTTGACCTAATCCCCCACCTTATGCTTTCCTCAACTCCACAGGCGATTCTTTTAGTCGATGGTTACAACGTCATTGGGGCTTGGCATTGCCTCAAGCAGACTCGCGATCGCCTTGGACTCGAAGAAGCTAGACGAGAACTCGCCGATTTTTTGATTGATTACAGCGCCTATCAAAATTTCGAGACGCACATTGTTTTTGATTCCCAATATCAAGACACGCCTGGTAGTCGCGAGCGTGTTACAGGAAATCTGACTATTTGTTACACCGATTATCGGCAAACCGCCGACTCTTACATTGAAAAAACCTGTGCGTTGTATCGCAAAGATGTCCGTAAATTCGAGCAACGATTAATTGTTGCCACCTCCGATCGAGCGCAACAATTGACTGTCACAGGATATGGTGCTGAATGGATGTCTGCCCATCAGTTGCTCTTAGAGGTGGAATTAGCCGCACAACGGGTACGTCGTAAGCAGCAGCCCACTCGCAAAGGGCGATCGCCCAAACGTCTCATCAGCACTCTTGATCCAGAGGCTCAGCAGCAACTTGCTCAGATGCGGATGGGGATAACTCGGCTCGACTCAAAACGAGGAGATAACGAATCAAAAGATCAAGGGAACGGAAAATTCCCTAAACCCTAGCCAGATGCCTTATTTACTCCAGATGAATTTCATTGAGTCTCTGGGCGCATACAGGATGATTAACCTTCATCCTTCATCTTCATCCCATCCTCCGCCCAACCTGCCTCAGAACCATGATGCACTGTTTTGACCCATTTCAGACGTTTGGGGCGGATCGCCATTCGAGCGGTGGTGCTGGCCATGATCGGAAACCAATGCAACATATAAATCGTGCCGAATAGCGTTTGAAAGAGATCCGCAAAAACCAGGTGGGGTAGCCGACGCCGTGGCAATGTCCCCTGTATTTCTGCTCTAGTCCGTTTCAGCCCGATGAACATACTGATCATGGATAGAGTTACGATCAAACTAGTGAGCGGCGCGAATATCGGTAAAGTGCTACGGACGATCGCCATCACAAAATCTGGTACGGCGACCGTTGGCAAAATATATTGAGTTAACCAGAAGACGACCAAATCGACTGTTTTAGCAGTTCCCATGCGGTTTCGCAAAATCAGCCGCCAATAGTCTAAGTAGCGTTGATAGCCCCCTTCTGCCCAACGGTTGCGTTGATGCCATAGCCCGATCGCATTTGTCACGCCTTCTTCAGCAACGGCGGGTAGCATCAAGAAATCGATATCCCAATGGTCAAGATGCAAGCGGATCGTCAAGTCGAGATCGTCAGTGATTGTTTCTTCGTTCCAGCCACCACAACTTTCTAGTGCATTGCGACGCACAAACTGTCCATTGCCACGTAATTCACCAATCCCGCCAAGGGCAATTCGCTGTCGCTGAAGGTAGCTGTCTAGCGCCATTTCAGCCACCTGTCCACGAGTCCAATGGTTAGCCATGGCATTGGCGATCGCTTTTCGCACCTGCACTGCGCCGACTTCTTCGCGATCAAACAGTGGCAGAACTCGCCGGAGCAAGTCTTTGGGCACTTGAGCATCCGCATCGAAGACCGCAATAATTTCTCCCTGGCTGCGAGACCAGGCTTGATTCAACGCTCCCGATTTGCCTCCTCCAGCATTGGGTGAGCGATGCACAACATTGAGTTGATGATACTCTTGGGTCAATTGTTCCAGGATGAGGGGAGTGCGATCGGTACTGTTATCATCGATCACCCATAAGTCATAGCGGCAAGCCGGATAATCCAGATTGCACAAGTCTTCCACAAGCGTCGCAATTACAGCTTCCTCGTTCTTTGCCGCAACTAGCAGAGAGACATAAGGATAGTCTTCCGGGTTATCCCCGGAGAGAGGGTCTGGAACCGGAATCGGACGAGCCAACATCATTCGCAGAATGTGGATACCCATTACAGTTGTCAGACATAGGACAAGCCACATTCCCCATGAAACCAGGTGCAATCCAACAGTGCCGCTCCAGATGACCGTGAGGGCGATCGCTGCCTTGCGTCGGCGTATGGCAAAGCCTCGTTTGAGAGGGATGATTTCATCTGATTCTGAGAGAGACTCGGACAAATCAGACAGGAGTGAGTTGATCGGCAGATGTTCGTTGTAAGAATCGCTTTCGCGCCAGGAATTCTCCGGCATAGGTCATTTGATTAAGGAACCAGTACTTGTCTAAACCTTTAAAGAAACTAGGGATGAGGTAGCACCATACCGTACAGCCTTCACACACTGACAATTTGCCCTGCGATTGGCGATATTCCTCTACCTCTTCTGACTCTCGATAGAGTTCATACAAGCGACCATTGATGGGAACTCCGGTTTGGGCAAAGTGATAACAAGGTAACAGTAGCTCGTCATGGGGTGAGATCGCAATCACGGCATCTACCGCTTTACAACGAGGATTATTAGTATCATTGCCACCCGCCTCAATAAATGCCATTGCAGCCCTATTGTAGCCAACATTGCGGTGCTGCTTGGCAGTCGATTCGATCGCTGCCGCAATTTCCGGCGTCGGGTTCTTTTTGTTGTTGTAGTTGCTGTAGGCTGTAAACGCAGGATTGAGCCAAACTCGCACTCCCAATTGTTCACCCAGTTGTGCCACTTCACCAATTCGATGATAATTTTGGGCTGTCACCGTATGGTTTAATACTGGATATTCACCAAGCGATAAAGCGATCTTTACGGATTCAACCAATGTATCGAAAATCTTGGTTCCTCGTGATTGATCATGCGTTTCAGCATCGGCACCATCAAGCGAGAAATTCAGGAAATCGATCAATCCTCGCATCGCTTCTGCGCGTCGGGGATAGAGGATCGTGTTGGTGGTCATGCTAGTGAGAAAGCCGAGCCGTTTCGCTTCGGCATAGATCTGAGGCGCATCTTGACGCAGCAAGGGTTCTCCACCTGTAAAGTCAACATACTTCACACCCAGCCGCTTTAAGTCTTGCAAGTTGTGCTGAATCGTCTCAAAACTGGCTTCCTGTTTTGGCTCTAATGCCCAAATATCGCAAAAGTGACAACGAGCGTTACAACGATAAGTAAGGTAATAATTTGCAACTAACGGTGGCATGGCACTCCAAAAGGGTTCGTCGGGGGTTACTAAAGGCTGAACTCGATCGCTTGTTTCTGGTTTAAGAATATTCAACCATGACCAGGAGAGCATTAACTCACACGGAGTTTGAATTAGTCTACCAGACGTGTAATTTTATGAAATAAATCTTAAGAAGAAATTATTACATCACACGATGTATCACTGTGATGGCGACAAGCTTTGATTTCTGGTGGGGTAGGCATCTTGCTGGAAATTCCCCTTACCAGTACTGATCTGCCTCAATGCATCGCATAGAATAGCGGTAAGTAGTTTAGACAAAGTTAATTACACATCTTGTGGGATCTTGTGGGATGAGCATCTTGCCCGTCCGGGCGGGTGTTCGCGAAGCGCGTCCGTAGGACATGGACACCCAGCCCACAATTAATTTAGGTTCACCTACATAAATTCTCACGATCGCATTCCTACATCCTATGACGGAAGGAAACCCGTCTCAATCCATCAACATTAGTGGCGGCGAGATCCGAAATTTTCAGTTTGGAGGAATGGCAGAAGGTACAGCCGATGATCACCCCCTTGTTGCCCTGGTCAGGAGTCACCGCTAGCTTCTTCGCCTGAATCTGAATTCCCTATGACCTATCGCCAAGAGTTAATCAAGGTCGCCTCGTAGATGGCTACATCCCTAACTCCCGCTCTCAAGAAACTGCTTTTGGAGGCTAATTGTGTCCTTGAAAGGCAAGGCAAAGGTGATCATTACGGATCGACGATTTGTTGTGGACGGTTCAATCAAATCTCGTCATACTGCAAACGCAGTTCTCAAGCAGGCAGATTACCGAAAGCTTTCTAGTCATTGTTTAATGCCTTCTTTGTAAGGAGATTTCCAGCAAAGAATCTACCAATTCGTAGGATGGGCAAAGGGTCTTACCCGTGCCCATCGTCAGCCAGAATCATGGATGGGCACGGATGCCTTTGCCATCCTACGCAGGTATTTTATCTGTCGGAAATCTCCTAAATTGTCCTAACCACGCTGGCTACTGCCATAAAGCAAAATTGATTTCCTTGAGGTGACGTTATCTTTCGCTAAAAATGCTGACCCAATAACCGTTGTTTCACACCTTCCGCAATTTTTTGCCCCAAATATTCTGGGATTAGGCTCTCGTTAGGACCGAGGAGATACAAAATCAAGCGGGTTCTGCCCCGCCACACGAGCAGGTTAGCATTTACCACAAGCAAGTCTTCTTGCCAGATCGCATACATGACTTTGTAGAACAGCCCAGGCTGGTTGTCTGCTTCGATCAGTAAGGCTGGCAAATGGAATACTGGATCAACATAGAATTCTGTTTCTACTTGTTCTAATCCAGCATCCAGGTTAAATTCAACCGCTAACATCTCTTCTACTTCAAACCGTCCGGCTAGCGCCTCACGGATGGCTCGACAGACGTTTTCAGAGGTCTTATCGGTCAAAGCTTTCCCACCTCTAGACACGACTAGCTTAATGAACACCAACATCGGAGGGTTGATCTGCCCATAGAGGCTGAGGCTATGAATCGTCAAACCGTAGGCTGCCAGTACACCGAAGATATCGCTAAGCAAAAATGACTGATTGCGATAAGCAAAATGTAAGGCGCTTTTGCTGCCCTCTGGGTTAAGTTCAATCACAGCCTGTCGAGTTTTGTAAAGCTGATAGGCGAGCCGCAGGTTTTGTAACTGGATTTCACTACTGACAAATTGCTCATAAAATTGAGGAAACGCCCGATTGAAGCGTTTCAGCAGATCCAGCGTCGATGATTTCAAACCCGGAGCCATAAGTTGGGTAGACGTTGCTTGCCAGATCAAGGGTAGATGGGTCAGTTTAGGTGTCTCAATGGTATTAGGGAACCCTAAATCAGGGGTAGATCGCTCATAGATTGCCTGATCAAATCTTTCTCAGAGATTGCTTCTCACAAATCTAATCGGTTTCGGTTTCTTTTGAAAGATTTATTTCGGAGTGGATAGCGATGTAAGAATGATACGGGATATATACTAGCTATTACCGCCGTTTGACGCCGTACTACCTTAACCGCCGCATGGGTTTTTGGAAGAGCTTATTTAGCCCCGATGCCACAACTACTTCTAGACCGACTGAAACTGAAGGGGGAACTCACAGTGTGATGGTCGGTAGCTCTCGAATTTTTTCAGTACTGATCGAGAGATTGATCTCTATGAACTTGAGGAACTCTGCGATGCGGTGGGTTGGTCGCGTCGTCCGCTTCGTAAGGTCAAGAAAGCGATCCAGCACAGCTTTCTGGTTGTTTCCATGTGGGAGCATCGGGGAGCGCAACGCCGTTTAGTCGGTTTCGCTCGTGCGACCTCCGATCATGCCTTCAATGCCACAATTTGGGATGTGGTTGTTCACCCAGACTTCCAGGGAAAAGGGTTAGGGAAGGCCTTGATGCGGCAGATGATCAAGCGGCTCCGCAGCGAAGATATTAGCAATATCACGCTATTTGCTGATCCTCACGTTGTAGACTTCTACCGAGGCTTGGGCTTTATGTCTGATCCGGAAGGCATCAAGGGGATGTTCTGGTATCCTGACTGAGTTACGCTGGTCAATTGAGTGGATGCCAGGATTGAGATTGGTGTGCATTATTGATCTATCGATCGCTGATGCCAACCCGGAGTGTGAAATCAGTCTGCTGATTGGCGCTCACCTCAATCTGGTAGCCACCGCCTTCCAAAACTCGTCCCCGCCAGAAAGAAACGCCACCTGCATCTTCAATGGCTCTGCCGTCAGGGTAGCGAATCGTTAATGTGACATTTCCTTGTAGCACCTCAACATACAGTTCTTGTCCGGGGCGCACATCAATCACATATCCTTTGACTGTTGCCTCATTCGTCACATCCAAAAACTCAACTGGCTCCCCAACCCCCACATCGATCGGCTGAATATCCACGATAGGGTCGATCGAGGGTGGACTGGGTTCAGGACTAGGAACGGGGACTGGGGGAGGTGTCGGTTCAGGCGATGGAGTGGGTTCAGGTGATGGAGTTGGCGTGGGTGTTGGTTCAGGAGCAGTTTGGAGGCTGACATCAAAGCTGAACCTTGTGTCATCAACTCCTCGGCGGGGACGAACTTGAATCGTGTAATCCCCTGGCTCTAGTGTCCCGTTCCAATCTTGCCGGAAGCGATCCGCCTGATTGTTGACAGGTTGCCCATTAGAAGCAAATACGGTCAGTGTTACATCGCCGTCTTGCCGTTCAACCGTCAAGCGATCGCCTGATTCGGCAGTAAAACTATAATTGGCGGTCTGGCTCCGTCTCAGTCTTCCTTCCACTGGAATTACGTCTCCAGTTGGTAAGAGATCCAAGCGTTTGTTGATGTCTTGGGGTTGCCTGGGCGTGGGGTCAGGAGTGGGTGTGGGTGTAGGTGTGGGGTCAGGAGTGGGGTCAGGAGTGGGTGTGACGATCGGGCTAGGGGTAATACTGGCACTCGGAGACGATTCAGAGGTATTGAGAACCGCACTGACGATCGCCCATGCAGCAATCCCGGAAACCGTGGCTAAGCTAATAGTGGTGAGAATTAGCGCAATCGGATTTTCCCAAACCGAACTATCCCTGGACGCAGGAATCGACGGTGCATAACGTCGAGAACCCTTAGCCGGGGTTGAACGAGGGCTGGTAGTTGAGGCGTTTGGATCAGGACGGCGACCCACCGCGATCGTATGCATCTGGGTTCCACTGGGAGTCGCACTGGGAGTCGCAGGAGGGGTGGGAACCGGAGGTGGAATGGCGGCGGTTGGGCTGATCGGGGGTACGTAGGCAGGCGGATTAATCAATGCTTGTAGAGCCTGCTCCACCTCGTTCACGGATTGGTACCGATCGCCCGGTCGATAGCTCAACATCTGATTGAGAATCTGCGCGAATCCAGGGCTAACTCGTGCCCATCGCTGCCAGTGCCAAGACAAATTTTGGTCATCATACAGTTCTTGCGGTTCCCGTCCGGTTAAAAGGACGATCGCGGTCACGGCTAGCGCATAGAGATCACTATTAGGATATGCCCGCCCAGTTTGCATCTGTTCACTAGGGGCATAGCCCATCTTGCCAACCGTTGTGGCTTGAGTCACAGTATCAGGGGATTTCAGGCGAGTCGCAAGCTCCTTCACGACCCCAAAATCAATCAGAACGGGCAAGATATCCTGCTTTCGTAAAATAATATTGTCGGGCGCAATGTCGCGATGGATAATGCCCTTGCTATGCAGATATGCCAGCACCGGAAGCAACTGCTGGATCAGTTGCATCACTTCCGCCTCGGAAAAAGCTTGACTCTGCATCTTACGCTCACTCAGCAGATCGCGATAGGTTTGTCCTTCGACAAAATCCTGCACGAGAAACAGGCGTTGGTTCTCCTCAAATGTGGCACGAAACTGAGGCACCTGAAGATGCTGAATCTGATAAAGAATAGCGGCTTCGCGTTGAAACAGTTCTTTCGACTTGTTGAGGGTATAGTCACTGCCACCTGGAGGAGTAAATTCTTTCAGAGCGCATCGCTCATTAAACCGCCCTAAATCTTCTGCCAAATAGGTACGACCAAACCCGCCTTGCCCCAGAATACTTAGCAAGCGGTAACGATTTTGGAGAATAGTTCCAACAGGAATCGACGATTGCATGGCAGATTAGTCAGCCCTCACGACAGAGATACTACACCATAGAAACGATACTATGGAACCCGATCAATATCGGACATGGACCCATTCGGAATAGTGCATCCAGAGTTTTGATCGTATCTTAGGGCAACTTAGTTCCAGGATGACCCGATCGCAGGATTTCTCGATCGCCCCATCCTGACTGTTGGCTGAATAGGAACCTCATCATAGCAGGGAATTTCAAAAGTTCACCCGATGCAACCGTCACATGGTAAACTTTGCGAGGCTTAGTCCAGTCCTGGCATATCTTGCTGTCTCTGTGTGTGATGTTCTGTGTGTGATGTTCTGTTTGTGATATTACGTGTGGTGTGACCGATGACTCTCACTGGCGCTTTTACTCCTCTATCAACTCGCTCCAAATCCAAATCTAATCGTAGCCCTCAAGACCCTCTCGAATTGCCGATCGAGGATGTTGTTGATTCTGAGGAGTTCAACCGAGTTGTCCTTTCTTCCCTGATTCCAGTTCGGGAAACCCAAGCCAATATCACCGGGACGAATGGAAACGATCGCCTGAATGGCACCGATCGCAGCGATGAGATTCGGGGACAACGAGGGAACGATCGGTTGTTTGGCTTCCAACGAAATGATCAACTGTTTGGCGACCCAGGCAACGATCGGCTGTTTGGCGGCGGGGGAAGCGATCGGTTATCGGGGGGCAGTGGCAATGATCAGCTTAACGGCAATGACGGCAACGATACCTTACTTGGAGGAGTCAATCAGGATACGCTGGTGGGGGGTGACGGCGGAGACTCCCTAGATGGCGGTAGCGGTAACGATCGCCTGGTTGGCAGTGGAGGCGTTGATACGCTAATCGGCGGCGAGGGTGAAGACATGCTGATCGGCGGTACAGGCAACGATATTTTGGTCGGTGGATTGGGCGAAGACACACTCACTGGCGAAGGGGGTCGCGATCGCTTCGTCTACGAAACATTTGACGATCAAGAGGATGAGATCACGGGCTTCGACGAAGATGAAGACGTGCTAGATCTAAGGCTACTCTTCCGAGGCAGCAACTTCTCCAACTCTGAGCGATTTGAAGAATATCTGGTGATTGTCAACGAGGATGGGGATGACGAGCGCACTCTGATCCGGGTGGATACAGATGGCGATCGTGGCGATGATCCCTTCAAGACACTGGTGATTTTAGATGATGTCGAGTTCGATGACATTGGACGCAGCAATTTCCTTGTCTAGCAATTGCCTTGTCTAATGGCAGAGCTAGTTTATTCAAAAAAGAAAAATCTTGGATTGATGGCTTGTGGAGTAGGCATCTTGTCTCGAGTCTTTGACTTGGCATGGGTTTTGAGCAGCTCTGCCGCTTAATTTGGATGGAGGCAGCAGCCCTCCTGAGTAGCATTTCCAACCGGAGACCGGAAGCAAGAAACCACCTTTGAGACCAATTCGTAATTCGCAATTCGCAGTTCATAATTTAGGCAGCTAAGATTCAGCCGCGTTTCCCAGCTTCGATATGTAGCCAGTGTTTAGCGAATTAGGATGACTTAGTTCCATCACGAGATAGAAGTTTTGGCTGCAATTTTAGTCCAAAGGTATCCTTGACTGCATTCCGGAGTTAAGCGAAACTAATTCAATAAATGAAGCGATGCCTCACTAGTCTGCTAATTTTTATTACGTTTTGACTCAAACTGATTCATTTAATTGGGGTTAGTTAACTAAGATTAAGTCCATAGAGTCAAATCAAGCATGAAGTGTCTGCTGGACAATGCAGTGGGCTAGGGTGTCAGCATCTAGTGATTAATCATCAAGTGATTCATGGTGATTGACGCAAAGGTGTTGACAAATGGCTAGGTTCGTTTGACTCAGCAGTATCCCTAAAGGCTAGTCAACAGCATGGAAACACTGGAATTCATCATCTACCCAGACGGTCGTGTCCAGGAGAAAGTTACAGGTATTGTTGGTCAATCCTGTGCTGAGGTAACGGCGGCGATCGAGGCGCAACTGGGTCGAGTGGTTAGCCAGGAAACTACTTCTGAGTACTACACTCAGCTGAATCAGCAGTCAGTTTCACACACTCAAACCACTTATAGCGAGTGGTAGATCGTTCTGTCTCTTTTCTCTCGTCCAAGCCAGTTTATCAGAAATCCCCCATGTCACACTTTAGCCAAATTAAAACTCAAATCCGTGACCTGGCATCCCTGCAAGATGCCCTGACCGATCTAGGTATTGACTGGAAACCGGGTCCTCAAGAAATCAGAGGCTATCGAGGGCAAACTCGTGCTGCCGAAGTTGTCATTGAGCAAGACAATGGCTATGACATCGGTTTTAGCCGCAACGATGAACAATATGAACTGATTGCCGATCTCCAATATTGGCAGCAGCCTTTATCGGTTGAGGGCTTCATCAATCGAGTTACACAACGGTATGCCTTTCATACGGTGATGCGAGAAACCGCTCGTCAAGGTTTTCAATTAGCAGAACAGCAGCAGAATCAAGATGGTTCGATCCGGTTGGTATTGCAACGTTGGAGCGCGTAGTTGCAATCAGGAATTGAGGACTGAGGGCTGAGAACTGAGTTGAAGGAGCGCAACTCAGTTTCAGTCTTTGGTACCTTCCTTATGACGAGGCGTGAGCGGAAATTTACAGCAGCAACTTTCTGTAGGATCGGCACTGCCCATCACACTTGAAACGCCTACCCACAAATTTGTGGGCAATGCCCACCCTACCGTTTGTGGTCTGTTCGTTTGAAATTGCTGAATTTTTTGAAAGCGTGACAAAAGCAAGGTTAGGGTCAGATTTGTCAGCCATTTTTTAGGCAGGATGTTATGAGCGATTTCTTCTCAGCACCTACCCACCATTCTGAAGAACACTTTATTCCTGAATCCCGACAAACGGGATTGGAACCAGAACTCGGCGGTCAGTGGCGAGATGCCCCAGAGCGAACCGGATTAGAGCCAGAACTGGGCGGCATCATTCGACAGAAAGGCGTTTTTGTAGACGAGGTGACTTGCATCGGCTGTAAGCACTGTGCCCATGTGGCTCGTAACACCTTCTACATTGAGCCAGATTATGGTCGCTCTCGCGTCGTTCGTCAGGATGGCGATCCAGAAGACGTGATTCAAGAAGCGATCGACACTTGCCCCGTAGACTGTATTCATTGGGTCGATTACACCGAACTGCGAAAGTTAGAAGACGATCGCAAATATCAGGTGATTCCGATCGCAGGGTTCCCGGTTGATCAGGCTCTCGTTAATCGCCATCGCCGCAAAAAACGCAAGGTTGCGCCGATTCATCATCAGGATGTTGTCGAATAGACCACGCGAAACCCGAAATGCTGGTTGCGAACCTCGGCTGACCCTCTAACCCGACTGGCAGAGCAACAGGATGCTGGACTGATGTTCCACGCCCCCTAGGCTACAAAATATGGAGCGGGTCTACATCGATCGTCAGACTGATCGCCGTAGGACAGCGCGATCGCAATTCACCCCAATCAGGTAGTTCCACTGGACTATTGGGTAGACACTTGAGCAAAATTTGCCAGCGATAGCGACGGGAGACACGGGCGATCGAGGCGGGTGCCGGTCCCAAGAGTTCATAACTGGATGGATTGGATGACCGTTGGAGATGCGATCGCAACCATTGAGCTAGCTCCTCAGCCGTCTCCCGTACCGTTGTCGCATCCATGCCACTCAACCGCAGCAAAATTAACCGTCCACAGGGCGGATAGTGCAATGCTTCGCGGTAATGTAACTCTGATTCCGCAAATGCCTGATAATCTTGACGCTTCACAGCCTCAATCACTGAATGATTGGGTGAATAGGTTTGCAAAATCACTCGCCCCGGATCATCTCCTCGTCCGGCGCGTCCTGCCACTTGAATCAACGTTTGGAATGCCCGTTCGCTCGCTCGGAAATCGGCTAAGTGCAGCAGTCCATCAGCAGCCATTACACCTACCAGTGTGACCTGTGGCAAATCAATCCCTTTCGTCAGCATTTGCGTCCCGACTAACACATCCGCATCCCCTTGAGCAAACCGAGTCAGCAGAGCGCGATGGGCACCTTTCGCACGAGTTGTATCGCTATCAAACCGCAGACAGCGCAACTCTGGAAACTGAAGGCTCAATTCTTGCATAACTCGCTGTGTTCCACTGCCGAAATGCTTCAGATACGGCGATCCACACGCCGGACATTGCTGCGGATGGGTTTGTCCGTAGCCGCAATAATGGCAGCGCAGCGACGCATATCCGCCAATCTGAGGCTGATGGTACGTAAGAGACACATCGCAATGGGGGCAGTCCAAAACATATCCACAACTGCGGCACGAGACAAACGTGCTGTGCCCTCGACGATGGATGAACAAAACGCCTTGCTGCCCCTGTTCCTTCATCTGCTGGAGTGCCGTTTGCAGCGATCGACTGAAAATCGATCGATTCCCCTGCTGAAGCTCTTGCCGCATATCCACCACTTCGATCGGCGGCATTGGGCGGGCGTGGATGCGCTGAGGGAGAGAGAGATAGAGGGGAGGGAGTTTGGAGTTTGGAGTTGTAATTGTCGGATCTCTATTGGTTATATCTGTTTCTTGATCCGTTGCCATTCGGTTCTCTATCTCCTGATCTCCGATCGCCGCTACCCAACTTTCGAGGGAGGGGGTGGCTGATCCGAGAATGAGGGGGCAATTGATCAATTCGGCACGCCATTGGGCAACGGTACGGGCGTGATAGCAGGGGGCGGGTTGGTCTTGTTTGAAGCTGCCATCATGCTCTTCATCAAGGATAATTACGCCTAAATTGGGGAGAGGGGCGAAGATTGCCGATCGCGTTCCAATCACCACTTGTGGCATTCCGTTGAGCATGAGTCGCCAGGTGTCATAGCGTTCACCATCGGAAAGGGCGCTGTGGTAAACACGGACAGATTTGCCAAAACGGGCACGGAAGCGATCGGTCAGTTGGGGGGTGAGTCCGATCTCTGGCACCAAGATGAGGGCAGATTTGCCCTGAGCGAGGAGAGGGGCG
The DNA here is from genome assembly GCA_012033255.1 of Cyanobacteria bacterium RU_5_0. Lineage (GTDB taxonomy): Bacteria > Cyanobacteriota > Cyanobacteriia > Elainellales > Elainellaceae > JAAUSF01. Next base: position 37,357 of record JAAUSF010000017.1, on the reverse strand, counting down.
ATCGTCTGCAAATACACTTCTGTCTTGCCTGAGCCAGTAACTCCATGCAACAAGACTTGAGCAAACCCCTTTAAGGCTGTAATCGTGCTAACTGCCTCAGTCTGAGCAGGAATTAAGGATTTCGGCTGATCTGGCGCTGAGGAACTGGTTTCCAAGCGCAAAACTTCTCGTGGCTGGATCACAACATAGCCCTTCTGCACCAAGGTTTTCAAGGTTGATGAACTAACTTGACAGGTTTGCAGCAATTCCTGAAGCCACATTTCCCCACCTTGACGCTTCAGCACCTCCAGAATTTCTCGCTGTCGAGGTGTTACGTCATCTGAGTGTTGCAAATCTATGAGAGTGACTGCCTGCTGTTGCTTCGGGCGCATTGGGGCTGGCGGTTCCAAATAGCTTTCAACCCAACCGCGCTGCATCAGATCGCGCAGTCCTCGATTGGCTCCTCGCACTTGACGTTGTAGATAATGCCAGGAGTAGTCGCCCTGTTTTTGGGCTTGCAGTAACGTGAGGATCTGTTGGGCGGCGGATTGGAGGAATGCGCTGGCTCCATCGGGAATGACATTGGGGATAAGACGGATCCGGCGTTGCGATCGACCTAACAATCCTGGCGGTAAGGCAACCCGCACTACCTGTATCAACGGCGTACAATAATAGTCGGCAACGCGCTGAAGCAAGTCCCAATAGGTCGGTGGAAAAAATGCCCGACTGACAACATCCTCCACCGGACGAATTGCCGATGGCTCAAGGTCGATCGGCAGTTGATCTAACAGGCGAATCGCCACGGCTCCCACCTGCTGAGTGCCAAACGGGACACTTAAAATATCCCCCGGTTGAGCCGCCAAATCACATGGGAGTAGATAGGTATATAGCCCTTGCGCTCCTGGACAATCGACCAATACTTCGATCCAGTGTGGTTTTGACATCGGAGCCGGATAGGGAGCCTTCGATTCAGTGACAATGATTGAGGAACGGACGGCGGGAGTCAACAAGCTTTGGTACATCGGATGACGAGATGGCGAATGAAGACTGTAGAGAATAGAGTAGTGATCTGGAAGGATAACTCACTTTGCTCCTAGTATGTAGTATGCCTGATCGCCTTATATCTAGTCCAATTCACGCGACCTTACTCGATCGACGACGTTTAGAACCACTGTCTCATCCCAAATTTCCACCTGTAAATTTTCTGTTGATACATGGCGGGGTGTAGGGGCAATCCCGGCGTGGTTGCCCTGGATTAGAGGGCAGACACGTCGCCCTGGATTAGAGGGCAGACACATAGGTCTGCCCCGACCGATCGCATCATCAACAAAAAATTTACAGGTGGCCAAATTTTGGCTTTTTAAACAGACTCTTAGAACAAGCGCTAAAAGTAGGGTGGGTATTGCCCACCTACCTGGGATACATCTAAATGCGATCGAGGTTTTCGATAGGTTCTTAGAACAAGCGCTAAAAGTTTAAATAAGTTAGATCAAACCACCCTCTTGTCAGCGTCATCCCTTTGAGAAGGATTGAATTAATTTAAGTTAATTTAGATAGACGATCGGCGGATGATGAGGATACACTTCTTCCCGCTACCGTATCCAATTCAGAGTTTCATCTACCTCAAACCACAGCGTCAAATTTCGTGACATCAGACGAGAGGCTGCTATAGTAGATGAACTTCAATGAATTAAATCTCATTGGAGGTTAAGAACAGCCGTGAGGTGTTCTTCTGAGGTGCTGGAGTCTGTCATTCTGAGATCATTCCCGTATGGGGTCAGCCTGTTCAGAACGAATTTAATAATTGGATTGCATTTAAAGAAGTAATCCATTACCCTGTAGCTGGGTTGTCAAAGGATTGATTAATCCATTCCCTAGCAGGATTCTCTAATTCTCTCTGTCAGGCAAATGCAACTCACGCAGTATGCTACTGTCGATTCACCTTAGTTAAAAAAGTGTAATCAGAAAAACAGCTAGATCTGATATTTCAGGTAGGGTTAGCACAAGAGATCCCTTCTAAAAGGCTTGATGTTTAACCTTTCGTAGCTCAGTTTGGTGCAGATTCGTGTGATTCATCTGTTTAACCAGAGATTGAACCCAGTTCAGGCAGGTTCACACTTTGGGTTAGTTGTTTGATTGGGTGGGGTTCGCTAACCTGATTCCATCGATCAGTTCAGTCTAACATTCTACCAAGTAATCGTAAGTAAACAGAAATAGTGAGACTCTTTAGAATGATTAAATCTAATATTTGAGCGATTCCAACCTTTCTTCCGCCAATTGTGTTGATATTGGCGCTAAACCCTCCTTAACACCATTCTTCTTAAACCTTGCAATAAATTATGACGGCAGTCTTCAATCCCAACTCAGAACCCATAATGAACAATTCCATCCTGGACTCAACTGATCCGATAAGACTGATGAATTTTTCGGACGATGAATTTATCCCCTCTGCCGATTCTGATTTGCCAGATGCCCATTTTTCTGATGATAGAGATGATGAAAATGCAGGCATTGTCATTGATTTTGAAGGGGATGGTGATATTGATGGGTTGCTTGCAAATCGTAATTCTGGCTATCGGAAAACGGTTTCAGATGACGCGGTTGGTGCTTTTTTCAAAGAAATGGCGCGATATCCTCTGTTGAAACCAAACGAGGAAATTGAATTGGCGCGACGGGTCAAGTTTCTAGCCGAAGTGGAAGAATTGCGCGATCGCCTCAGCAAAGACTTGAATCGTCCCATTGTCAAAGCAGATATTGCTAAGGCACTGGGGTTGAATGACCGACAACTGGAACACCGCCTCTATCTCAGCCGCGTGGCGAAACGCAAAATGATCCGATCGAATTTGCGATTGGTGGTGTCGATCGCCAAGCGGTATCTAAATCGGGGGGTGCCGTTCCTCGATCTGATCCAAGAAGGCGCACTTGGCTTGAACCGTGCGACTGAAAAATTTGACCCCGACAAGGGCTACAAGTTCTCCACCTATGCCTACTGGTGGATTCGCCAGGGCATTACTCGGACGATCGCCAACGATGCTCGTACCATTCGTTTGCCGATTCATATCGTTGAAAAACTGAACAAGCTTAAGAAAGCGCATCGCGAACTGCGGAAAGAACTAAATCGCAACCCAACTGAAACAGAACTGGCAGAATCGCTGGAAATGACCCCTGAGCAGCTTCGCAATCTGCAACAGGTTCGGCGGCGATCGCTTTCCCTCAATCATCGGGTTGGTAAAGGCGAAGACACCGAACTGATGGAACTGCTGGAAGACAACAGCACTCAGTCGCCAGAAGCTCAAATGAGTGAAGCGATGATGCGCCAGGAAATTTACAACGTCCTGGGTGAGGTGCTGACGGAACGGGAGCGCGATATCATCGCCCTGCGTTACGGATTGACGACAGGCGAAACCCATACGCTAGAAGAAGTGGGCGGAATTTTCAATCTTTCCCGTGAACGAGTCCGACAGATTCAAACTAAGGCAATGCGGAAACTGCGGCGTCCTCAAGTGGCGGCACGATTGAAGAGTTGGTTGCGGTAAAGTGACAGAGTGACGGAATAGCGCAGGAATCTTTGGCGTTGATCCTCTACTCATCTACCCATCTACTCCCATAAACTAAACCAGTGGCGGAACATTCAGCCCTCTGAGGGATTGATTGTCTACCCCTTTCGACTGAATCAACACACCGAAGTTGCCCAATCCCATTGGGTTGATTAAAGCGTGGAGGGCTTCTCGTCGTTGCAGGAGATCATGCAGGGGAGTGTCTGGATCAGGCTGAGAAAGGGAGGCGAGGCGATCGCCCAATCCCAATGCCATCAGAAATAATCCCTGTTGCGTGAAGCCTATAGTCTCTAGACCGCATTGCTTTCCGTGTTGTTCCAGGGCTGTGAAATTAACATGAGCGGTGATGTCTTGGTAGCCGATCGCCACATACGGATCGGCGTGATAGGCATGTTGATAGTAGCACTGTAATGTTCCCTGGTTGCGCGTCGGACTATAGTAGCGGTGGGCAGGATAGCCATAATCGATCGTTAGTAAATAGCCTTTCTGGAGGCGATCGGCGATCGTAGTGAGCCAATCTAAGGCGGCTAAATTTACTTCAGTACGATAGCCTTCTGGATATCTTTCGGAGGGACATTGGATATTAATTAAGTCAAAGTATTCAGCAAGTTTGGGAGTGGAAAGTTTGTCTATCACTTCACTGAAGGATAAAGGAGGAAGGAAGAAGGAAGAAGAGTGTTTTTCTGTTCCTTGATTTTCTTGTCCTCTGGCAAGGGTTACGTAGATTTCTCGCAGTTTTCCGTGTTCGATCGCAATTTGATGAACGGGAAAGGCATCAATGAGTTCGTTGGAAAAGCAGCAACCGATGATTGAGTTTTTGGGGATTTCGTCCCACGATCGCCAATGCAACTGTCCCCAAGATTGAATGAGTTTCTGAAACCGATGTTGCTGTTCGGCAATCAAGGCGGGGGATGTTTCGATGATGATATAGTTCAATGCCTCGAACACAGAAAAGTGATGACGATGTAAATATCGCAAGACATCTTGCACGATCAAGCCTTGTCCGGCTCCCATTTCAATGAGGGTGAAGGGGTGGGGGCGATCGAGCAATTCCCATAGTTGGGCAAATTGTTCGGCTAACAATTCACCGAAGTCTGATCCGAGATGCGATGACGTGAAGAAATCGCTCTGAATGCCCTTGCCTGTCTGATTTGTAGCATAGTATCCATGCTGCGGATGATATAACGCCAATTCCATGAACTCCGCAAACGGAATGCGGCGATCGGGGCTTTGATTGATTCGCTGAGCCACAATTTGGCAGAGTACTGGATGACTGGCAGGAAGGTCGATCGGTTGTCTTGAAAGGCTCATTTGCTCAACGGCTAAACTTCAGTCTTCTTTACTCATACTCGTTTCTGGCAGGTAAGGAATGAACCCTACTTCTGAGTCTTACGATTTATGCTTGAAAAATATATCCCGATCGCCCAACCCCTCCAGACGGGATAGCAGAACAATACGCTCGTTTATGCTCAGTCAAGACTTCAGCCATTGGGTTTAGGATTCTTTGCCTTGCGTCGCTCTCCTTTGAGCCACTTGGCGTTCTGTCAATTGTTCGGCTTCATCCTCCAGATGAACTTGATAAAGTTCAGCCTCAACCCCAAGCACATTTGCCACTGCCCTAGAATGAACTACCCGATTAACCGCCGAAAGCGAATCACTCAAAATCCCAAACAGGGTTAACTCCTCATCAACTTGACGAAGCTGTTGTAAAACATTCTGTTCCTCTTCTTCCGTTGCCGCATCCAACCGACTCACCAATTCACTGCGTTTAATCTTGTGTTGGGAATAGACATGTCTGAAATAGTTGTGTAAATGAGTGACCGTTGAGGCGATCGATTGCCCATCATCAAGAAAACTCAAGTTATTGTTACTCATGACAGTAGTCCAGATAAAACAGCCCCCTTTAATCCAGTGTAACGGTATGCGGTCACAAACCTGGAAGACCGACCGATCGCTACTCAAATAACGGTAGCAGCACTGTAAATGTCGTCTGACCCGCCACACTTTCAACCTGAATCGTTCCTCCCAGACAGTCAACCAACTTCTTCACCAATGCCAGTCCCAAACCTGTACCACCTGGCTTCCAGGGATCGCTACTGGGCACCCGGTAGAACTTGTCAAAGATGCGATCGCACTCATCCAGCGGAATCTCCACACCTGTATTGCTGACACTCAGATAGAAGAGGGGAATGGGTGAGGGGATGAGGGGATCAGGGGATGAGGGGATAGAGTGAGGCAGTAAGTCATCTCTCACGACACATGCCGACACCGTAATTCGCTCACCAGATGGAGTGTATTTGCACGCATTCGTCAACAATTCTGTCAAAATACGCTTCAAATAAGAAAGATCGGTTCTCACAGGTGGCAGAGCCGCAGGTAAATCCAGTTGTAACTGTTGCCGTTGGCGGCGGATGCACTCTTCAAACGGCTCTACTACATGTGGAATCCAAAGATGCGGATTAATCGTGCTAAGCACCAGAGGTTCAGTTTCAGCATTCAAATGGGACAAATCCAACAAATTGTTGATGACATCAATTTCCCGTTCACATTCATCTTGGAGAATTTGGAAATACCGATAAACCCGTTGCAAGGATGCAGGATGAAGGGTGAAAGATGAAGAGAGGATAGAAGCATCAGGAGGTAAGATTGCGGAGGTTTCCTGCAATGCTTCGCTTGCTTTAGGCGTCTCCACGACACTGCTTTGATCCTTCATCCGTCTGCCTTCATCCTTAAACAAAAGAACATTTAGCATCTGAAGCGCCATCTTGATGCTAGACATTGGAGTGCGAAGTTCATGAGAAACCATACTCAAGAAGTCATCTTTAAGATGATTGAGACGTTCAAGTTCGTCCACCTGCGCTTGAGCCATTTGATACAAACGAGATTGGCGTAAGGCGATCGCGCATTGGTTTGCCACTTGCTGCACCAAACGAATCTCCAGCGTATTAAACGACTCCGCAGATAATTTGAATAGCCATAAATCACCAATCACCTGCCGATCGTCAACCAACGGACAAGCAAGAATCGCATCATCCCTGTGGGAATGACGAGCCGTACTCGCAATCGATCGAACTTGGCAGAACTGAATCGGTTGTCCTTGCAGCAATTGATCATAGAGATCAGGAAAGCCAGCCATTTGCACAATTTGCCCTTGAGCCGACGGCAACTCAGAGCAAATGTACTCAGAATGAATGGTAGAAGTCCTTTGCTGCAAGTCATACAGCGCCATAGCACAACCCGTCAGCCGCAACCCCAACGCCAACTCATGCACAGCCGACTGAAAGATTTGAGCGTCATCCAAACTATCCCGAACCCGATCTGTAATTCGCTTCAATAGCGCCTCAAACTCCAGAGCTTGTTGTAATTGAGCCGTGCGAAGTCGTACTTTACGCTCCAATTGCTGATTCAGTTGAGAAACCTCTTGATAGAGTTGTGATTGTTGAATTGCAACCGCAAGTTGATCGCTCAGTTGCTGCAACATCAACCCGTTCATGGGTTGCCACTGTTGCGGACTCGTACACTGATGAGCCACCAACAGCCCCCACAATCTCCGCCTTAGCAAAATTGGGACAACCAAAACAGCACGAATATGCAACTGCGTTAAAAACTTGGCGTAGCACGGATCAAGCTCATCCACCAAGACATCATTAATGCAATGAATCCGTCCATTTAGATAGGCTTCTAGCTTCGCCTCTTCAAAACAAGGATCACGGATCATCAAATTAATAATCGAAAACATCGGATCGCCAAGCGACTCCGCGACAACCAGACCACTCCAGTCTGAACTGAACTGATAGACAACCACCCGATCGACCTGAAGAAATTGCCGCACCTCCTCAACCGCAGCCCTAAGAACTTGATTCAAATCAAGAAACTGCCGCACATTTTGAACAATTTCCAATTTCGCTACATGCCGTCGGAGCGCAGTTAGTTCGTCAATCAACTGCTCTCTCGTCTTCCGTTCATCACTAACGAACGACTCATCTTCTGGGTGGGACTGCGGAAAATTGTCTTGCAGCGCCATTTCTTCAGAAAAAAGAAAAGGTTCGATCTCATAACCATATTAGGATATGCCGATCGGATTCATCCCTATCGACGAAAAATGGGGCAGCTTCAGCCTTGAACCCAGCCGATCGCCTCACACTCCTCTAGACTGCCTCAGCTTCAGAGTGACTCACCATTCCCCCAAGACACTCAAACGGACATTCGTTCAATCCATACCCTATAGTGGACACTACAGAGGACAAAGCCCGTCGTCAACTCAATTCTCTAACAAAACACAACATTAATTTGCAGAGGATTAAACCAGAATTTTATGTCTCCTCTCTAATCCTACTTTTCCCACTATTTTTAGCAACCCCTCATTTACACCTCATTTACAACTGAATCACAATGGCTCATCTCAACCAACGACGCCCCGAAAACATTAGCGGTAATTTTTATGTCGATCGCACCTGCATTGACTGTGACACTTGCCGTTGGATGGCTCCAGACGTTTTTCATCAAGCAGGTGATCAGTCCGCCGTTTACCACCAGCCTGCCAACGAAACCGAACGGCTATCTGCAATGCAGGCACTTCTATCCTGCCCTACCGCTTCCATTGGCACCGTCGAAAAACCAACAGATATCAAACTCGCACAAGAGAGCTTTCCAATCCCGATCGCCCACAATATCTACCATTGCGGCTATCATGCCGAGAACTCCTTTGGTGCAGCTAGCTACTTTATCCATCGTTCAGAAGGAAATGTACTTGTCGATTCGCCCCGCTTCGCCCCGCCCCTTGTCAGACAATTAGAAGCGATGGGAGGCATTCGCTACCTCTATCTCACCCATCGAGACGACATCGCCGATCACGAAAAATTTCAGCAGCATTTTGGCTGCGATCGCATCCTCCACAACGACGACATCACTCGCAACACCCAAACGATCGAAATCAAACTCTCCGGCACCAACCCAATTCAACTCGCCCCCGACCTATTAATTCTCCCTGTCCCCGGTCACACCAAAGGACACACCGTTTTGCTCTACGCCAACACCTTTCTCTTCACAGGCGATCACCTGGCATGGTCAGCCCATCTCAACCACCTCTATGCCTTCCGCCAAGCCTGCTGGTACTCCTGGACAGAACTCACCCAATCCATGCAAACCCTCGCAAACTACTCCTTTGAGTGGGTACTTCCGGGTCACGGTCGTCGTTATCATGCCGATCGAGATACCATGCAACAGCAGATGCAACACTGTTTAACTTGGATGAAGCAATAAAGGACTGAGGGATAAAAATTCCACCTGTAAATTTTTTGTTGATTTTGCAATCGGTCGGGCAGACCCACGTGTCTGCCCTCTAATCCAGGGCATCGGTCGGGGCAGACCCACGTGTCTGCCCTCTAATCCAGGGCAACCACGCCGGGATTGCCCCTACATCACACCATACATCAACAGAAAATTTACAGGTGGTAAAAATTTGCGCGTTGCTGAATGATGGAATGAAACGATTTGACCCCCCAATGGTAGAGGTAGGTCTTGTGCCTACTCTGGCTCAGTCCTATTTAAAATTAGGAGAAACAAGATGGCAGACGTGAATGGCACTTGGCTAGGAACCTACTGGCAAGCAGGCACCCCAACCCGCTTCGAGGCAACATTTATCCAGAGCGGTAATTCCCTCAGTGGTCGCATCCTAGACGATAACCACTTAGGCGAAGCCCAAATAGACGGTGAAGTCGTCGGACGCAGCATTCGCTTCACCAAACGATATCTCACCCCCTCACACCATTCCGTCAGCTACTCAGGCACTCTCACCGAAGATGCCAACTCGATGCAAGGCAATTGGACCATTGGCGTCCTCTACTCCGGCTCCTGGGAAGCCCACCGCAACGACGAAAATTTAATGGCAGACCTGAGAAATCGGCTAGAACAAAAGGTACCCGTTGAAGCTCTTGTGGGGGGATGATGAGGATGGGCCGCTTTTACGATACAGTGACGACAGCCAAGCGCGAGTTGCGTTGACTAGGAGACAGTCGTGTATCTCTTAATTCCAGCAGCAGGATCAGGTCGGCGGATGGGGAGCAGTCGCAATAAGCTGTTACTGCCATTGATGGGTAAACCCTTACTCGCATGGACATTGCTAGCCGCTAAAAACTCGCGTCATGTCCATTGGATTGGCATCGTCGGTCAACCGCAAGACTGGCAAGACTTTAAAGAAATTGTTGCCGATTTAGGCTTGACAAAATCTGTTCGATTCATTCAGGGAGGAACCACGCGGCAAGAATCCGTTTATCAAGGATTACGCGAACTGCCTGCCGTCGCTGAGCGAGTCTTAATTCATGATGGGGCACGATGTTTAGCAACCCCCGACCTACTCGATCGCTGTACCGAAGCCCTCGAAGACTGCATTGGCTTGATCGCCGCCATCCCCGTCAAAGACACTATCAAAGTCGTCAATTCCACCAGCCACCTCATCGAAAGCACCCCCGATCGCCGCAACCTCTGGGCAGCCCAAACCCCTCAAGGCTTTGTCGTTGAACAACTCCTCCAGTGCCACACAGAAGGATTGCGCCGAGGATGGGAAGTTACCGACGATGCCGCCCTCTTCGAGCAATTTAACCTCCCCGTCAAAATCGTCGCAGGCGAAGAAACCAACCTGAAAGTGACAACTCCAGTGGATCTGGCGATCGCCGAACTCATTCTGCGGAAAAGGATGAGGGATGAAGAATGAAGAATGAGGGATGAAGAATGAAGGATGAAGGATGAATTGGTAAAGCCAGATTAATTCCCTCATCTCCCCCTCTCTCCTCATCTCCTCATCCCCTCATCTCCCCCTCTCTCCTCATCTCCTCATCCCCTCGATCGCCCCTTCGTCATCGCTGCAATTGCCTGATCGGTTGCTTTGGGCAGATGATAATATTTGCCGCCTGCCTGTTTTGCAAGTTCCTTCGCGAATCCGGTGGAAACGAATTTGTTTTCAGTGTCAATGACCAGGAGTTGAATTCCTAAGCCGCGAATTTTGCCAGCGATGTCAAGGAGTTCGGTTTTAATATCCGGCTTTTCATCTGTCAGGATAGGTTCACCGAGCGATCGAGCTAACGGAATATTGCCGCGTCCATCCGTAATTGCCACAATCACTACTTGCCCAATATCACCGGATTGCCGAGCATTAGTGCCCACTCGCACCGCTTGCGTTAAACCATGCGCCAATGGAGAACCGCCCCCACAGGGCATCTTTTCCATGCGCCGACGAGCCGCCGTAATCGATCGCGTAGGCGGCAGCAACACCTCCGCCTGTTCGCCTCGGAATGGAATCAGCGCCACCTGATCGCGATTTTGATAGGCTTCTGTCAACAATCGCATCACCGCCCCCTTCGCCGAATTCATCCGATTCAACGCCATTGAACCAGAGGCATCCACCACAAAAATAATTAACGCCCCTGCCTTTCGAGCCAGCCGCTTAGCCCGAATATCACCCTCCTCCACAAAAACGCGCTTGCGGGGGTGGGAGAGTGGGGGAGTGGAGGAGTGGGGAAGCGTAACTTGCGCCGATCCGCTGACCCGCTGATCCGCCGATCCGCCCTTACTCTGCTCATACCGCTGTCGCCTCGCCTTCTGATGCGGAGCCGCCGATCGCAACGTCGCAACGATCGCAATCCGGCGAACTTTCCCCTTGGGCAGCATCGGCTTCACATAGCGCCCCCGATCGTCCGAGAAAATTAAGCTGCGAGACCCTGCCTTCCCGCGACGGTTCGCCATCTGAGCAAAGTAAAGCACCGACGGATCGAGCAATACCCCTTCCGGATCAAACACAAATTCCTCTGGAATATCAGGAGGGGTCTGATCTAATTCCTCCTCGTTCTCATCCTCTGGCTCATCCTGATCTTGCTGAGACTCATCTTGTTCTTGAGGCGGCGGGGGTGGCGGTGGGGGTGGTTCATCTGGAGGAGATTGCACAATCGTCGATCGCGGCACAATCACCAACTCCACTGCCCGTCGCAGATCCTCCGCTATTACCTCAGTTCGCCCTTCCAACGCCGCATGTGCCTTAGCTACACGCACTGCAAACAATTCAGCCCGATGCCCTTGCACTCCGCCTCGAATCGCCTCCGTGACCAAATAAGCAATCTGGTCATGCGTAATTTGCACATCCTTCAGCCATTCTCGCGCCAGAATAATTTGCGTCTTGAGATTATCAATATCTTCCATGTAATGCTCAAGGAACGCCTGCGGCGATTCTGCATACTCGATCGCCTGCTCAACCGCCTCAACGCGCTGATCCAACCCCAAAACCGCATCCGCCGAAAGAGCGATCGCAATCCGATCTAACAAATGCTCCCGCAATTCCCCTTCTTCCGGATTATAAGTCGCGATCAGCAATGGCCTACAAGGATGCTGAAAACTAATCCCTTCTCGCTCGATCGGATTGCGTCCCTCCGTCAACACGCTCAACAGCAGATTCGCAATTTGATCATCCAACAGATTAATCTCATCCACATACAGCACCCCTCGATGCGCCTCCGCCAACAGTCCTGGCTGAAATACTGTTTCCCCCCGCCTAATGGATTGCGCCACATCCACTGAACCCAACAGCCGATCTTCAGTCACCCCAAGCGGAATCTGAATAAACGGAGCCGGAATAATCTTCGTCGGCAATGGTAATGGATAAAAGACAGACGAACCATCCTGATTCATTCTTCCGCCTTCATCCTTCATCCTTCTAAGGGTGTCATCGTCCCACTCATCCGGACGGTTTGGATCACAATTACAGCAAGAGCCTTCGATCACCTCGATCGGCGGTAATAGCGCATGAATTGCCCGTGCCATCACCGATTTAGCTGTTCCCCGTCGCCCTGCAATCACGACACCCCCCAAACCTGGATCAATCGCAGCCAACAGCAATGCCAGCTTAATCGCCTCCTGTCCAACGACAGCAGCCAACGGAAAAGAAATCACCTGGGAAAAATCAGTGAGTGCAGTCATACGTTTCGATCGCAGCAATCCGAATCTTTCAGAATACAAGAAAGATTGACCTCACGAGTGGCTTTTTTTACGCTTCTTCGTCCACAGCCAATCTTCAATTGAGATCAATAAAGTGAAAAGTGACGAATTAACTAAAACAAACGTATTATAGAACAAGCATATTAATTGCTAGACCAGAAGTATTAATCAATAATAGAACGAATGTATTCAGAATCTTGGTAATGGGTAATGGGTAATGGGTAAGAGGATGTTTGAAACGGATCAAAGGTTTTGTATTTGTCCCCTAAATTCTCCAATTCTGAGGGGCTTTGAAGTTTTGTCTCGCCCTCTACAATCCCTCAATTCTGGGAGACTCTGAATTTGATCTCCCTCAAAGTTGGGAGGTGAGAAGAACAAATTAAGTGAGGAATGACATTTAAAAAACATCCTTGTTCGCCTATCCCATTCCCCATTCCCGATTTCCATTACCCGATCGCAAAACTCAATGAGATTGAGAGCTAGTTTTGATGACTCCAGAACAGCCACTCGGCTCCGTTATTCAAGGTTCCCTGAGCCAGGGACTAGAAGTTCGTCTGCATCCCGATGTTTCCGTTGAAGATATGCGGGTTGGCAAATTTTTAGTCGTGCAAGGGGTACGATCGCGCTTCTTCTGTATGCTTACCGACGTTGCCCTCGGCACTGCCAGCAACCGGATATTGGCGAATCCCCCCGACCCAAGCAATACATTTTTGCAAGAAGTATTAGCAGGGACAGGCACATTTGGCACGATTAACTTAACCCCGATGCTCATGTTTACCCCAAAGATAGAGGAGCAAGGCAATAAGGTAGCCGAAGAGCAAAAGAGTAAAAAAAACTCAAAACTGAAAACTGAAAACTCAAAACTCGCTTCCTATGAAGCGAATACGAGTGCCGTTGAGCTAATGCCCGTTAAAACGATTCCCAGTCACTTTAGCCAAGTGTATGACGCCAGTGAGCGAGATTTTCGGGCGGTATTTGGCTGGGAAGATGATCCGCATCGACGCAATTTTGCCATCGGACAGCCGATCGACATGGACGTACCGATTTGTCTTGATCTCGATCGCTTCGTTGAACGCAGCAACGGCGTATTTGGTAAATCGGGTACCGGAAAATCCTTCTTAACCCGCTTGCTCTTATCTGGCATTATCCGTAAACAAGCCGCCGTCAATTTGATTTTTGATATGCACTCCGAATACGGATGGGAAGCCGCCAAAGAAGGCAAACAACTCAGCACTGTCAAAGGACTGAGGCAGCTTTTCCCCAGCCAAGTGCAAATCTACACCCTTGATCCCGACTCCACAAAGCGGCGAGGCGTTCGCGATGCCCAAGAACTTTACATTAGCTACGACCAAATTGAAGTAGAAGACCTGGCATTGGTACGCGGAGAACTCAATCTATCAGAAACCAGTTTAGAAAACGCCATCATTCTGCGAAATGAGTTCGGTAAATCCTGGATTACCCGCCTATTGGCGATGAGCAACGAAGAAATCCAGGAGTTCTGCGAGATGAAAATGGGCAATAAGTCATCCATTATGGCGTTACAACGAAAACTAATCCGATTGGATGATCTAAAGTATTTGCGGAGTGCCAGCCCGAAAAATTACGTAGGGCAAATTTTAGAGTCTCTAGAAGCAGGAAAACACGTCGTAGTGGAGTTCGGTTCTCAGTCAAATTTGCTATCATATATGTTAGCGACGAATGTGATTGCCCGCCGGATTCATGCCAGCTATGTTTACAAGGCGGAAAAGTTCTTACAGACGAAAAACCCAAGCGATCGCCCCCACCAACTTGTCATCACAATTGAAGAAGCTCACCGCTTCCTTGACCCAGGTACCGTTCGGCAGACTATTTTTGGGACGATCGCCCGTGAAATGCGAAAATACTTCGTGACGTTGCTGGTTGTTGATCAGCGTCCGTCTGGGATAGACAACGAAGTGATGTCTCAAATTGGAACTCGGATTACTGCTCTCCTAAACGATGAAAAAGACATTGATGCCATCTTTACAGGTGTATCTGGAGGGCAAGCATTGCGATCGGTTCTCGCCAAGCTGGATTCTAAACAGCAGGCACTTATTCTTGGTCATGCCGTCCCTATGCCTGTAGTAGTGCGGACTCGTCCTTATGACGAAACCTTCTACGCCGAGATCGGTGAAACCCCGTGGGAAGATCTACCAACTGAAACCATTTTCAAAGCCGCCGAGTCCGCTAAAGCCGATTTGGGATTCTAGGAAGGAGCAAGGGATTTGTCAAGTTTGGAGCAGGGATTAGCATTCCCAAGCTTTTGCTACTGAATGATCGTTCAGCACATTTCAGATGTTCCAGCCTCAATTCTCCAATCCCTTTTTGTTCGGTAATCCCTCTCGGTTTCCCGTACCTCGGATAAGTGGAAACACTCGATATTGTAAAGAGTGGTAAAATTCTGTATTTCCATTGTGGAGAGACGGACTGACTCAAGGTTAATCTAGACCAATGAGCAGGATGCTACCCCATGCAGATTGCTTGCCATCATTATCACAAATCGTCAACTAAGATCATCCAACTGGATGAGTTGCGACCGCTTTACTGGAGTTTAAAGTTGTATTACTATCATAGTTAGAACAAACTCATAACGATTTCGGCTTAAAGTAGTTTGTAACAATAGTTCACAAAGCTCAGTTTACAGAGTCCATTCTAGAGTTTATCAGAGCGCGATCGTAGTTGATTAAGACTTTCCAGTCTACCCCCTCATGGTTCTACCCCCCCCCTACGCTGAATATCGCTAAGTCTTGAGCCGCCAGTCTCCATTGAGCATTCACCTGTTTCCAGTACCGGGTCACTCTCTGCGCTACTCTCTACACCGAATCTCGCGACACCCCATTTTAGAGACGATCGCTTGTCTCGCTGAGAGTTCATCCGCTGCATCCGCCCGCTCCACTGTTTAGGAAACCGAGGTTTCCTAGATCTCGTATTCTTATTAGCCCTGTCCAAAGGAGTTCACTGCCCCATGACAACCGTAAAAACCGAAGTTAAATCCTCCAATACCACTACCAAAACTGCTAAGCCTATGTTCACCGCAGACATGGTACGCACCTACCTGCATGAAATTGGGCGTGTTCCCCTGTTGACCCACGAACAAGAGATTCTCTTTGGTAAGCAGGTGCAGCAGATGATGACACTCCTGGAAACCAAGCAGGTATTGGCTGACAAACTGGATCGTGAGCCAACCCAAGCTGAATGGGCAGAAGTGGCTAAAGTTGGTGAAGCCGAACTTGATAAGGCAATGCGCTTGGGACAACGAGCAAAGCAGAAGATGATCGAGGCTAACCTGCGGCTCGTAGTCGCGATCGCCAAGAAATACCAGAAGCGTAACTTAGAATTCCTCGATTTAATCCAGGAAGGCACTCTAGGATTAGAGCGTGGCGTAGAAAAATTTGATCCCACCCGTGGATATAAATTCTCCACCTATGCCTACTGGTGGATTCGGCAGGCAATTACCAGGGCGATCGCCCAGCAAGCGCGTACTATTCGCCTTCCAATCCATATCACCGAAAAACTCAACAAAATTAAGAAAGTTCAACGAGAGTTAACCCAAAAGCTCGGTCGTAGTCCTAATCCGGCTGAAATTGCAGAAGCCCTGGAGCTAGAACCTTCTCAAATTCGAGAATTCTTACTGATGGCGCGGCAACCTGTCTCGCTGGATCTAAAAGTCGGTGACAACCAGGATACTGAGTTGCAAGACCTGTTAGAGGATGAAAATGCCTCCCCAGAAATCTATGCTACTCATGAATCCTTACGTCAAGATCTCGAAGGAATGTTGGCAGAACTGACACCCCAACAGCGAGAAGTCCTGACGCTCCGCTTTGGCTTAAACGACGGGAATGAACTTTCCCTTGCCAAGGTTGGGCAACGGATGAATATTAGCCGCGAACGAGTCCGCCAACTAGAGCGCCAAGCCCTCGATCACTTGCGTCGTCGTAAGGCTAACGTCAGAGGCTACCTTGCCAGCTAACCTTCAGCGAATTCCGGAGGCTCTCGCGTTGGAATTGAGTTCGTTTCGTTCAGCAGGTAAGCTGTTTCTTTGACAAATCATCTTCCGTTAGGGGCGATCGATCGCCCCTCTGTCGTTTAGATACACCCGTTCACCCAGTCGGATGAGACCCAAAGAACGAAGCGCAGAGCTAGCATCCGTCTTACCCTGAAGGAAGATAACTGCAACCCGTTATCCAAAACGACCTCAAATCCAGCCTTCCTGCTTAAAGATTTGCACCTAGTTTCTGGAATCATACACAACAGCGTTGTAGTTTTATTTGCTCAACAAGGAATAAGAACTAACTGGAACGCCATATAAAGTCTTATTCTAAGCAGAATAGATGAATCCATCCTCTTTGGTAGAGTGAACGTATATTCATCTGTTTTTAATTTTCTGTTTTTCTTACAATTTTTAAGAGGAGGACACTGCGGTGTTTGGTCTATTTTCTGGTGCATCCTTGCCGTGGCGTACTCTGGTTAAGCATCTCGAAAAGCCGATCGCTAGCCTATGCCTGACGGTTGGATTAGCCGCCTGTGTTTATCCTTCATCGCTAGCCCAAGGCTTTGAATTCGCCAGCAACGATACTCCAACGACTTCAGTCCAATTCTTGCTCACTCAGGTTGCGAATTCTCAACCCCTCGCTAATGGTACCTATCTCTACGGACAAACGCCAGAGCGCGACCAGCTTGGAGCCGCTTACATGGTGTTTGAGGTCAACCAGGGTCAGGTTGTGGGTGCATTCTATATGCCACGTTCTTCATTCGATTGCTTCTATGGCACAGTTGAAGCCAATCAACTTGCCTTGACAATTGTAGACAGCTATGAACAGACCATTCATTCCTATTCAGTCGCCTTAGAACCAACGGACTCTGTAGCGACGCTCGGCAGCGAAGCGACCCCAGTGGGTCTGGAAGGCTTTCACTCGATCGACGGGTTAACTGAGAACGATCAACGAATTTTGTCTACGTGTCAAACTGATTTTCAGCAGCGGATTTAAGCAATAGAACATTTAAAAGTTTATCTATCTGTTAAACCCTTGTTTGATAGAGGCGCGAGATTTCGCGTCTTTTAATGTGAATGCCTAATCTGATGATAGAAACCCTAATGAGCCATCTAATTTTGCAAGTTGTAAAGTTTGCTGATGCCAAGGAAGTCATTCAGTCTCTCAGATCCAAAGTGTTTCAGGTCGAACAGAAAGTTGAGCCAACGATCGACTTTGATGGATTAGATGAAACTGCAACTCATATCCTGGCGTATTATGCCAGCGAACCGATTGGCACGGCTCGAATTCGTAATTTAAATAACAAACTTGCCAAGATTGAACGAGTAGCTGTGTTATCAACTCATCGAGGTCAAGGAATTGGCAAAGCGATTATGAAAGCGGCGATTGTCTATGTAGATAGCCAAAACATTGCAGAGATTAAAGTTAATGCTCAGCTTCATGCCAAAGCTTTTTATCAAAAACTGGGCTTTGAGCAACGAGGGGATGTGTTTAATGAAGCAGGCATGGCTCATATTGAAATGAGGCGATCGAAGCACCCTTTAGCCGAATAACTGATAAAGAAAAATGTAATCCCTAGCACAAAAAATCATTCTTTAGTTTGAGGCGGTTGGTTAGGGATCAAGCCTATAATCAGCTCGCCTTAAGCTAAAAATGTCTTTGCACAAGAAATAGAAATGACTGCTTCTAGTTAGGGATCAAGCTATCAAAAGATTGAATTAACGGAATTCTAGTTTGAAGCAATGGATTTAATAAGAAATTTTGGTAAAGCGATCGAATGATATGGAGTGCCTACTATAGAAAGAATTTAATAAAAATCAAGAAATAAGGTTGCCCGTTTGAGCCATTGCCTTTCAGCGTTTCTGACTATTGACATAGGTTATTTGACTAGTTGAAAATCAAAATGCAATTTGTCATGATATGCAATGGAAGTCAAGAATTTAGTTATATAGCTTTGTGCTTTTCAATACACACTACAGTTTAGTTCATTCAGCTTAAAGAAACTTATGAATACTCTCAATCAATGCCCTTGTTGCTCAGAACCCTTGCTACGTCATGCTCGTCGAGGCAGGGTTTACTGGTTTTGTTTGCATTGCCACCAAGAAATGCCGAATTTATTGTTAGCTGTTACATCTGATAATAAGACTTTAAACTCACCAGAACGCCTTGGAAAAGTTCTCGATTTAGTTTAAAAATTTGCCAGAATCGAGAAACAAGGTTTGCAACGGAATACTAGTTTCAAACATCGTCCATGACTTCCTACAGGGGTACATCATTGTGTACCCTTTCCTTGTCACTTTTTGCATCACCTGGGTAGAGAGGCATGAGAGAATAAGCAGTGATGTACACTACCAAACGCGCTGTGGTAGGGTCTGAGCATCTATGGTTAGGAGTCTGCTGACGGATGAACCCGCCTCTTGTTGTCGAGATTGCGATCGGCTTAATTTTCATTTACTTGACCCTCAGCCTGCTCACGTCTGAAATTCAAGAACTGATCTCAATTCTGTTGCAATGGCGGGCAGAGCATCTCAAAAAATCGATCGAAAATCTCCTCACAGGCGACAATAAGGATGATCCCTTATATCGCAAATTCACCGATGAACTGTATGAGAGTCCTCTAATTAGAGCATTAAACCAAGAAGCCAAAGGCATACTTGCCGTCTTTTTTCGCAAGATCATTCAAGCCTTAATCGCAATCTATTATTTGCTTACAGGAACTCGAAATATCTTTGGTCGGCAAAAAAGTGGTCCTTCCTACATTCCTGCGGAAACTTTCTCAGTTGCACTCCTCCAAAAAATAAATATTACTCAACTGAGTCAAACCATCAGTGAATTAACGGCTAGAAAATTTCGAGATGAAAGTTTAACGGCACTGCGAGAAATTTTAGATGATCTGCGATTTAGCCTGGGAAGCGACCCGCTTTTGATTGGAGATGACTCACTCTTAGAAAAGCAGTTTAGAAGCCTAGAACACAACTTAGAAGATACTATCGAAGATTTCGTCAGTGGTAGGACAACTTTATCGAATAGCATTGAACAAATCTCCGATCGCCTCATTCTGTTCATTGATAATGCAAATTCCTTGTTAGCTGAAGAAAATCATTGCAAGGAAATCATCCGCCACCGATTAACCTACCTGAAGCAAACGATCGCCCGTAAACAACTCGAACCAACCGTCGCAGAAGTTTTACGTCTCATCTTCGCTGAAGACGAACTGAACGGAATTAAACTTTCCCCTTGGTTAACGGAAATTCTCACTAAACTTGAAAAAGAACATCCCGAACTTTTGCGAAAAGTGGCTGATTTACCTCGACAATTGAAGCGAAATTTGTTGAGTTTAGCAGAACAAGCCCGGATCAAAGCTAAGAGTTTAGAAGGAGAAGTTCGTCAGCTAGAAAAAGAGATCGCCGATTGGTTTAACAACTCAATGGATCGAGCATCCGGAGTTTATAGACGCAACGCCAAAGGAATTGCCATCCTAATTGGATTCATTGTGGCAATTGTAATCAACGCAGACACCTTTCATATCGTCAGCCGCCTATCAAAGGATTCCGTGATTCGCTCCACCATTACAGACACCGCCGATCAACTCGTCGCCCAACGTAACTCAACCGCCCCGATCGCCCCCAATCCCCTTTTCGTAGAACCCTCTCCCTCCGCTTCACCCGATTCTGCAAGTCAGATTCAGAACAATTTGCAACAAGTAAAAGAGGCTGTTGACGGAATGCTAGATGAGTTGCCACTGCCGATCGGCTGGAATCCAATTAACATCAGCGAGCAAGAAGCCGCCAGCCAAGGTTGGGCGATCCCAATTTTGCGACGGCTGATCGGCTGGTTCATCACCGGAGTTGCCCTCTCAATGGGAGCTACCTTTTGGTATGACCTGCTCAGCCAAGTGAGTAGAGTTCGTTCTACAGGTAGAAGACCAGGGGAAAGGAGAGAGGAGGGATGAAGGAGGAGAGAGGAGGGAGGAGGGATGAAGTGCTACGCCCCTAAGCTCATCTCTTGATCGCCCACTCCTCATCCTTAATTCTTCATCCTCCCATAGAGCGTATCCCGTTGTTGCGCCGATCGCCCGATCGACTGAATCGCGTTCCGTAAATCCTCGACTTCCATACAGGTGCCACCGATCGCGCCTGCCATTGTGGTGATGTGTTCTTCCATCAGCGTTCCACCGATATCATTGCAGCCCCAGGTGAGTGCTGTCGTTGCGCCTGCAAGTCCGAGTTTAACCCAACTGGGCTGGTGATTAGGAATCCAGTTGCCCAAAAATATCCGAGCTACTGCCATCAGCAAAAGAGCGTCTGCGAGGATGGGCTGATCCCGTCCAACGCGACGACGAAGCGGTTTAGGAGCATCCTGCCCCACGAAGGGAAGGAGAATAAATTCAGTGAAACCAGGATAGCCGCGATCGACCGCCGTTTGCTGGAGCGATCGCAACAGTTCTAGATGTCGCATTTGCTGCTCTGGCGTTTCGATATGTCCAGACATCATCGTGCTAGTACTTGGCATTCCCAATTGATGAGCCATGCGAACAACGTCCAGCCAGGTTGCTGTATCAATTTTCTCCGGGCAGATCACCCGTCGCACATCATCATCCAACACTTCAGCCGCCGTACCTGGCATCGAACCGACTCCCGCCCCCTGAAGCGCCACAATCACATCGGCATAACTCAGCCCATCTTCTCTCGCCACAAATTGGATTTCTTGGGGAGAAAAAGCGTGCAAATGCAATTCCGGAAAAGCGTCTTTAATCGTTTTTACGAGTCGGATGTAGTAAGACAGCGACGAGCCATCTAACTTTGCCTGAAGATTTAAGCCGCCCTGCATACAGATTTCCGTCGCCCCGCGCTGAACCGCATCTACTGTTTTTTCTAAGATGACCGTTTCATCCAGCCAATAGGCACCTTCTTCACCGTCATCTCGACGAAATGCACAGAAACTACAGTGCTGCTCACAAATATTTGTAAAATTAATATTCCGATTAATTACATAAGTCACCGTATCTCCGGCTTGTTGGTGGCGCAGATGATCTGCCGCTTGACGAATAGCCGCGATCGCCCCGGCATCCGTCTGTTTCAGCAGGATCACTCCCTCGGCTTCAGTTAGATCCTGTCCAGAAAAGGCGCGATCGAGAATTGGGGTGAGACTTGGACTCAAAACAGTCATGGTGGAGGTCAGGAGACAACACTGACATTATCGCGAATCACTTTCAGGTTGGATTCCTTTGAATGCGATCCGCGAAGGGGTATAGCATGCCTTGCCCGTACAAGGTTGATGGATTGGAATTCTGGAAATTTGTGATGTGCAGATTGAATAGGGTTCAGCTTATAAGCCGTCTGAAGCGTCTGAAGCGTCTTCTGAGTAATCTTCGGTATAGTCTTCTGAAAAGCTTTCTGGAGAGTCTTCCAAGTAATCTTCTGAATCATCTTCTGAGTACTCATCAGTGTATTGATCGGAGTACTCATCAGTGTATTGATCGGAGTACTCATCAGTGTACTCATCAGTGTATTGATCGGAGTACTGATTGGAACTACTCTCATCGACCCACGGATCGTTTTCTGGCTCGATCGCATAGTTTCCAGGGATTTCTTGCCTGTTGTCAGTGTTCCATTCCTGTGTCACGGGTTCGCTTGGGGCAATTTGTTCAATGCTGATCAGAGTTTCCATCACCGACTTGACAATAGGTGCAGCAACCGTAGAACCATACGCATCTTCGCCTTGGGGTTCATCAACCACGGCAAGAACGGCATATCGAGGCGCTTCAACGGGGAAAATGCCGACGAAGCTCGTAATCCGGGCACCGTCAATGTAGCCACCTCCCGAACTGGCTTTTTGGGCGGTTCCTGTCTTTCCAGCAATCCGATAGCCCGCTATTTGAGCCGCTTCTCCAGTTCCCTCTAAAACCACTTGTTCCATCATAGTTAAAACGGTTTGAGTGATTTGAGGTGAGAAGACTTGACGAGGCGGATCGATCGCAGGTTGCCAATCGAGAGTTCCGCCAGGAGCGGTCAATCCTCGGACGACATGGGGAACAACCATTTTGCCGCCATTTGCCAACATGCTATGAAGTTGAATCAGTTTGATCGGCGTGAGAGAGAAACCTTGACCGAAGGCGGCTGTGGCGGGTTCAATGATCGCACCTGTGAATTGTTCATAACTTTTGAGGTAGCCTGTGGCTTCAGAAGGGAGGTCAATTCCGGTAGGTTCGTTGAGTTTGAGGCGATCGAGCCACCCATAATACAGTCCGGGCTGAAGCGTTTGCATGATACGCACCATGCCGACATTACTGGAATATTGTAGGATTTCTGGAACAGATAGATCGCCTCTGGCACCCGTATCTTCAAAGTCATTGTTTTGAATAGGCCAGCCGCCGACTTCAATCGCACCTTCATCAAAGAAAGAGTCTTCTGGCTGAATCGTTCCGGCTTGCAGGGCGATCGCCAAATTAATCGGCTTGAACGTGGAACCCGGCTCATAGAGATCAGTCAATACCCAGTTTCGCAACCGCTCCATGTCTGCCTGGTAATACTTGTTGGGATCGTAAGACGGTTCAGAAACCAAGGACAGGATTGAACCATCGTGGACATCCATGACAACCACGGCTCCCCGTTTGGCACTGTACTTTTCCATTTGTTGCTTGAGCGCAAATCGAGTTGCTCGTTGCAAGCGGCTATCCAGCGTCAGTTCAAGGCGCAGATCATCGCGTTGATGCTGCATGAAGTCGCTTGGTAAGCCAACTGGAATTATCGTGCCGTCTCCAGAACGGCTGAGTTGCATCGCTCCTAAAGGCTGCTGTAGCTGGTTTTCAAGCGTATATTCGACACCGGATTGTCCCTGGCGATCGAGGTTCACATACCCAACGATATTGGCAAACAAATCTTGCTGCGGGTAGAGTCGCTGTTGTGCCTGAATCAACTCTAGTCCGTCTTGCTGAAGCTCTGTGATCTGTTTGGCAATATCTTCAGAGAGGTTATCGACGATGCGAATGCCGCTCTCTCCCTGACTCAATTGACTCACTAGTTGCTCCGCAGGTTGGTCGAGAATACCTGCCAAATCCTCAGCGATCGTTTCCTTTGAGTTCTTGAACAAAAGGGGATGAGCATAGAGTGTATAAACCGGAGTGTCGATCGCCAACACCGTGCCACTTCGATCGACGATCGAACGGCGCGGCACAATCGGACCCAGAAAAACCATCTGCTGCGCTTTTGCTTGTTCTCGAAGCGTTGAGGCTTGCAGCACTTGAATCCGCAATAAGTTTAGAGCTAAAGCAACCATTGCTAATAATAAAACTCCCCAAACGAGGATCAATCGCGATCGGGTTGCTCGGATGGGCGATGGCTGTGGCAACGGCGGAGATGGATAAGGCGATCGAACCGTTGTATTCCGAGATGATGATGACGATCGCCGTCGCATCATTCGGGCGACATAACCCGTTCTCTCCTCAATGGGTTGCCTGGATGCCGTCCGGTGGAGAGGTGCAGACGATCGTGCCGGTTTAGAATGTCCAGAATCGCTTCTAGCGGTGATCCGTCGTCTTTTGGCGGTGCGACGGTTGCGGGGGTTGTGAGAGCGGGGAAACGAAATAGCCATGAGCGATCCTTCAGGACGGTTATAGCCTCAAATATTTGCCTAATATCCCAACGGTTTCGCTGGGATAGACTGCGGCGGAGGCAAGTTAATTTCAGGTTCCACCATCGGACGCGGAGAGGCGGGTGTAAGAAAAATCGTGGTACTCGGATCAGGAAGCACGAGTCCTCCGTTAGGTGCTTCTGCCTGCTGAGCAATTTGATTTTTGAGGGCTTCGTTCGTCGCTATCAGTTGCCGTTCTTGCTTTTTGAGAGCTTCTAAATTGCGATACTCCTGTCCCCACCGTTGCTGAGCATACACTGTCCAGCCGTATACCGCTAAGACAGCAATAACCAGCAAAAATGTAAGTACAGAAGAGGCTTGCTGCGCTCGGAGCAAAACACTCAGCCATGCTGGAGCCGGTTTGGGTTGAGGCAGTGATTTAACAACTTCAGGGTTGATTGCCTCTGGAGCCGCCGATCGCCCAGTCTGAAACAGGACATGTTCAGATACGGCGGATGATCCTGAGGGTTGGTTTACCCTCGGTTTACTACTGACGCGAGTTGATCGCCTAGACAAAACCCTTGGATTTGCAGCATCCGATCTCAGGGCAGCAGTCATAACTTCACACCTCCGAACTATCAACGAACTGGCTCAGTCCCACTGTATGTTCATACAAACAGAGTGTTCATACAAACAGAGTGTTCATACAAACAGAGTGTTCATACAAACAGACAGGATTGCAGCCCTGCTCTATATTTAATCTGCACCAGATATAGTACCCACCCGGATGGCGCGATTCTAGATCCCTTTACGAACCGGAACACAATGTTCCAAAAGTATAAGGGGGATCAGTTAAATGATCACCTCTCTTCCGAGAAAAATTCTGCGATCGCTCAAAAACCAGATTATGTCGCAATCTTACAATCCTCAGCCCCTTCCCCCCCTCGACTCGACGATCGACATCACCCAAAATCATTATTGGAGCTATCACAACCTGGATGCGTTGCTGCAATGCAAGCGTCCTTTGACCGCCTCTCAAGATGAAGATCTGTTTATTGCCGTTCACCAAATCTGCGAATTGGCATTTCATCAAATGATTATTGACCTGGAGCGAGTCTTAGACGCGATCGCCCATGCCCTCCAAGATCCACGCGATCCGATCATTGGCGATACTCACGAAGCTTGCTACTTTTTCCAACGGGTCTTGCGGCTCTACGAAATTGCTGTCACCACTATGCCGATCCTCGGAACCATGCGAGCATTTGCTGAATTTCGCACGAGCATTGGTCCCACAAGCGGCTTTCAATCGTTCCAGTTTCGCCATCTAGAAATGATGAGTGGCGCAAGCCAATACTGGGAAGGTGGAACCCAAGATGCCCAGGGAACCCCTCACATCGCCGAAACAGAATTCGATCGTCGCTACGGAACGGAGATTCAGCAATGGCTAGAACGACACCGCTCTCATAGTCTCAGACACTACTACGAGATTCTCATCCACCGTACCGAAGGCTCAACATCAGGCGATCGTATTAAAACCTTGCTCAATCACGCTCACGCCAGCCCGCTCCTCAACGCCATGTCCGCTTACGATGGTCTGCAAACTCGATTTCACCGCAGCCACCTCGGATTGGCGATCCAACAACTCAAACTCGTTGGAGTCGAAGTTGGCACAGGCGGAACCTCATTTCGCACCTACTTGGCAAAGTATGAGAAAGAATTGTCTCCTCTCTTTCCAGGATTATCATAGCCAGTAGCCAGCGTGGTTAGGACAGATATAGCTGTAGTCAGTTAGGTTAGGACATGGACATTTTTGTGGGGCGGCGGAGCCGCCCCACAAAAATGTCCTAACCAATATGACTATGGCTATATCAAAAATGGGCGTTGCTGAAGAATGGGATGAAACGATTTCCACCCCCAATGGTAGGGGTAGGTCTTTGTGCCGACCCTGACAGATTTCGGGCATCCCCTGGTGGGTGCCCCTACCCAGATTTCGGGCACCCACCAGGGGATGCCCCTACCTAAATTTCGGGCACCCACCAGGGGATGCCCCTACCTAAACACCTCTAACTTCAGCAACGCCCAAAAATGTAGCCTTGGGGGTTAGCAGAGTTGCTGCGAACAACTTTGGAGGTATCAATCTCTGTCGCAGAAAGCATTCGCCTAGCAAGCAGAAGAGTCGCTTAGAGAGCATTCCAAGCCAGAGATTCGCAACGAGGAAATCTCCTCATCCTTCATCCTTCATCCCTCATCCCTCACACCCATCCTTGCAGTTGGAACCAGCCGGCGCGATCGAGGACATCCCATCCGTAGTCACGTCCGGTGGTGTAAGAGTCGGAGTCCAGCCCGGATTCATAGGCATCCATGACGTTGCCAAGTCCGGCGTTGTAGGAAGCAAGGGCAGCACGCAGCAACTCAGTTCCCTGGAGGTTGGTGTTTTGATCGAGATAGTTATAGTTGGGAGCGAGAACTTTGTCGATGCCGTACATGATGTTCTCTCTCGGATCAGCCCACTTACCAGAGTAGATGAAGTCTTGGTGGAAGCGATCGTCAATTTGCATTAACCCGCGACCATGCCCACCGTCGCCCGTACCACCAGGACCGCGTGGACTGAGGAGAATGCCCCATGCCGATTCACGCGAACCGATCGCCGCAATCACCGAAGGCTGAAGCCAATCATATTTCAATGCCGACTCTTCGATGTAGGACTTGTAGCTGGTGGTGTGATAATAGGGGCTAAGGATTTCATCCAAGTGAGGTTTGAACGCTCCGTTTTCTCTCGGAATCGTGGTTGTAAAGGAGTAGGTTTTCAGATCAGTGCCGCCTGTGCTTCCGCCACCCACTGTTCCGCCATTCCCCGTGTTGTTATCTGGAATAGGATTGCTCAAACCTCCACCATCATCGCGACCCCTGCCTGGATTTGGAGTGCCACTGTTACGGTTGTCACCACCCAGAGCAACGATATTGCCAGCGCCATCCACAGTCACGAGTTCAGCCGCGACATAGCCACGACCATTGCGAGTTTCAACTTCATACCAGTCGGGATAGTTGTTGTCATTGGAGGATTTGATTTGTCGCACGATCGTGAATGTCTCATTGGAATTGAGCATCCGGATCGGGCTGTTGTCGATCGTCGAAGCTTTGCTACGCAGATTCAATCCACCAGAGGTGTTTGCCCGACCGGTTGGTTTCACTTCTTCTAGGGTGACGTTAACCGCAGATTTGCCTGTGCGCTCATAATATTGCACAAAGAATTTGTATTGATCTGTCTTCGACACACTGATCACCTGTGACCATGCCGCATCAGACGTATCGCGATCGCGCCAATCTCCACTCAACTCGCCCATCAGCTTATCGGTATCATAATCCTTGAAATAGAATCGCGTTCCGTCATTCGATTTAGTCGTCACTTTGTAGAACCGACCCTCTTTCAACTTGACCCGTGTCCATGATTCCATCGCAAAGTTATCGTTTTGGATGTCTCTAGGACCGCGATTGCCATAATCAATTTTCAGACGAGCCACCCGCTTGCCCCCACCGCCGCGAGAACCCAAGTCTGCATAAGCATTCGCATTGTTGAAATTGTAGGTTTTGTAGTCATTTACATTTCCGGAAGTTCGGTTTAAAAACCGACCGTTCCAGCGTGTAGGAGACTCTTTACGGGATGGAGAAACGGGGCGATCGTTAGAGTTATTGTTGTTGGAGTTGTTGTTATTGTTGTTGTTAGATGAGTTGCCAGGGTTACGAGTGTTCCCACCGCCATCTCGGTTACGGGTATCGCCTGGAACTCGCACGGCACCGCCTAATGTTCGTCTGACAGGCTGATACTCCGATTCCGATTTGGAATTTCCGGTTGCTGACCAACCGTTGCGTTGAGCCGTCGAATTCTTTTCAACAGGATTAGTTGACAGAACCAGTTGGTAATTGGTGCGACGATCGGCAGTTGATGACACTCGGATAAAGTAAGTGCCTTGATTTAAGGTATCTGTTCTCAATCCAGTGCCCTGATTTTTAGAAACACCTGACCGAGAAACAAGCTCTTTGCGATCGATCCGTCCGTTGCGATTGCGATCTTGAACTAGTTCTACAGTTGTATTCGATTTTGTATTCTTCAGTTGTAGGTCAAGGCTGCTGCGCTGATTCAATCGAATGCGATACAAATTCTGCGAATTTGATTCACTCAGTTGATCTCGCCAACTCTTCTTCTGAGTGTCAAGGGCGATCGCTTTAGCCTGTCTCAGACTTTCTCCACCAGTTATCGACATAATCATTCCTGTATCTTCGGACACGAAAATTCACTGCGCTTGGTAGAAGCACCGATCTTGGACTTACACCGATAGTTTGCAGTGTCTTCGCTCTGACCCATACCTAAGCAGTTAAATAGCTAAGACAGCAGCGTTATATTGGTGAATCAAGTAAGTCCTGCGACGTAATGTATTCAGGCTAAAGATAGAGATTGTTGTGCCCAGTTGCTTTGTTCCCCATTCCAGAGGGTTTACTGGCACATTAATTGGCACATTCGTAGATGAAGCGATCGATATCTCAGTCTTAGAATACCGATGCGATCGTTGAAATTACGAGTGTGCCAGTTGGAGGGATGGGCATGAATTAAACAATCGTTTGCCCCTGTAGCCGATCGGCATATCACAGAGAGTTTTGAAAACGACATAAATTGAGCAATTGCTAAGTTTTCCTCTTCGGTGTGGCACTAATTTGAAAGATTTCAGTCATTAAGGATCACGTCAGATTCTTGAGCGCCGATCGCGGCTCACAAAATGAACACCTAATATTGGGATTCAAGTGTTATGATTCGCTGCATTCTAACCTCGAAATCGCCTTCTTCTCGTCGGGTTGTTTCGGCTCTTGCGCTTACCGGTGCGCTGCTGCTGAGTAGTAGCAGTGCCCTACCAGAAAAAACGATCGCGGCTCCGATTAATCTGTCGATCGCCGCTTCTGATAAACAACAATCTGAAAGCACTTCTGAAAGCACTTCTGAGAATACTTTGCCGCATCAAGTGGCAAATCGAATTCGTCGAGATCTGGCTCGTCAATTGGATATTCCTCGTCGTAATTTGAGCATTGCTAGCTATAGCCAAGAAACCTGGTCAGATGGGTGTTTGGGGATTCCTAATCCGGTTGCACTCTGTATCCAAGCCACGGTTCCGGGTTGGCGTGTGGAAGTGACCGATGGAAATCAGAGTTGGTTCTATCGCACGGATGCAACGGCACAAGTTTTGCAACTGGAGCCACAACCCGATTCGACTGCGAGTGAGTTGCCACAGGAGGTGAGCGATCGGGTTCTGCAAATGGCATCTCAAGATTCAGGGCTTCCGCTTTCCAGTCTCAGCATTGCTCAAGCAGAACAACGCACCTGGAATGGTTGTTTTGGTATCGATTCAGGAGATGGAGTCTGTACACAAATCGCCATTTCCGGTTGGCAAGTCGTTGTTATGGGCGATCAGGGATACTGGGTTTATCACACGAATAACGATGGTTCTGATATCCGGTTGAATGAAGCAGCGAGTTATTCAGAGGGGGCGATCGTGCCTCGCTTTATTGCAAACTCAGACTTACCTTCCTATTTCACTCTAAGAAGTGAAGCCGTGTTCCAAATCTTCGTCGAAGGCGGAATTTCAGGATCGAACACTGAACTCTTGCTACTAGAGGACGGGCAAGTTGTACAACTTGTAGATGCCGCTCCCCCAGTTGAGTTGAACCGTCTCTCGCCTCAAGAGGTCGAGGCATTTAAGCAACTGTTACAAGAACAGCAGTTTGGCAGTCTGAATGGTTTGAGCTATCCTGCGCCGAGTGGTGCTGCCGATTATCTGACACTCACCTTGGTTGGTAGAGGCGGTATGGTTCAGGCGGCTGACATCGTGCAAGATCAGTTGCCTCCCTCACTGCAACAAGTCATCCAAGCTTGGGAAGAAATTGCTCTTGAGTAAACTACCCCACGGCTAGAAGCTGGGGGCTTTCAGTAGCCCTGATGTGATCTGCAAGGTTGCAGGACAACACCGAACCTCCGAGCGGGTTTACAAATGCCGCTCCCACAATTGAAATCATTTTTGAACCATTCTCATCCGCATCACAATGATTGCCACAATGCCCACATTTAAGCGATTTGCCAGAACGGTAGGACTTCCCTTTCACTGGGTGGATGTGCAAGCATTCAGCGCAAGTCTGACTGGTGTATGCAGGGCTGATTGCTACTACCTCAACACCATACTTAACGCTCTTGTAGCTCAGAAACAATCGCAGTTGGAAGAATGCCCAACTGTTAGAGCGTCTACGCTCAGTCTTGTTTCTAGGCAGTTCATTAGTGCGTTCCCGAATACCTGTCAAATCTTCAATCGCAATGATGGCATTGTTTTGAAGTGCAGACAGAACAATCAATTTGCTGATGTTGTGGTTCAGCCAGGTTTGATAACGCCGCTCACGTCCCGACAGCCGTTTCAAGATTTGTCTTGCCCTGCGACGAGTCGATCTTGTGCCTTTCGAGGCTTTTTCTTGGAGCGATGCTCTGACTCTGGCGTATCTATCCCGAACGTCTTTAATTTGTTTTCCGTCCCATTTATCCCCTACAGAAGTAACTGCAATAGCTCTGCGCCCAAAATCTACCCCGATTACCTTGTCAGCCTGAATAGGCTCTGGCCGTTCATCTTTAATTTGGATGTGGATGTAATACTGCCCATCTTTGTGTTTGCAGAGTTGAGCGGATGTGGGCACTTTACCTGTCAATTTGCCGCGCTGGTAAGAGCTAGCAGCAAACTTGATCCGCTCTCGACCGCTCAACAAAGTCAGGCTAACCGTCCAATCTTTTTCGCGGAAAGAGAAGATCCGAGCATCATAATCAGCGGAAGTTGGAGCAAAGTCTTTAACAGGCTTGCCCTTTTGTTTGGCAGTTTTGCGATTTGCTCCCACTCTGGCAGCAACTCTAACCGCTTGATTAGCGCTGAGTCCAAACTTTTCACGAACCGATTGATAGGTCAGGCTTTGAATCGTAGTCTTGCTGGTAATCTTGGGTGCAACTTCCTGATTGGTGTAGTTGCAAGCATCCGCAAACGCTTTCAAGAGTGCATCAATTTGAGAGGCTTGCTCTTGAGTTGGTTGCAACTTGCAAACTATGGTCAGGACTTGTTCCACGGCTTTGAAAACTTCACCTGTGACTATATTCTATTCTACAACAAAAATTATGCTGATTCCGGATAGTTCAAGGCGGCTAGAGCTTGCAACCGCTTACCTCCCCATGCCTAGAAGTCAGGGGCATCCGCTCGTTTTTCGGTGAGGGAATTGGTGATTGATAATCGGTAATCGGGGCGTTACTGAAGTTAGGCGTGTTTTGGGTAGGGGCATCCCCTGGTGGGTGCCCGAAATCTGTCAGGGTCGGCACAAAGACCTACCCCTACCATTGGTGGGTGCCCGAAATCTGTCAGGGTCGGCACAAAGACCTACCCCTACCATTGGGGGTGGAAATCGTTTCATCCCATTCTTCAGCAACGCCCATTTTGACATCTGTCCTAACCACG
Source organism: Cyanobacteria bacterium RU_5_0 (assembly GCA_012033255.1). GTDB lineage: Bacteria > Cyanobacteriota > Cyanobacteriia > Elainellales > Elainellaceae > JAAUSF01. The sequence goes on along the minus strand of JAAUSF010000017.1, from coordinate 5,734 downwards.
CTGGCTACTGCTCTACCTCTCATCCAATAACAGGCAGATTTCATTACCTTTGAAGAGAGAGCGGTGAGGGATAAAATTCTGGCAACCATTAGAAATTCTTTGGGATGCGATTAAGGATTTCTTGACAGACAAGGAACGATCGCCCTCTCACAGAATCCCATCAGGCGGTAGGATCAAGTCTTAAGTGAATGTTAAGCTCTGAGGGATTTCAATTCATGGTTGCTGTCACCCAGATTCCTGCCTTCTGCGAGGGGATCCAGTATTTTGGCGAATTGCCGCCTGAGTTTGAGACGTTTGGTAAAGCACCGGCGATCGCGGAAGGACGCAAGGCGATCGTTGATCCGGCTGACCCCAACGCGGTCTATCAAACTCTGCTTTATGCCGATGCATTACGATATCTGACCTTACAAATCACAGCTAGCAAAGCATCCGGGCATCCAGGCGGATTTGCCAGCCAAGCCGAAGCTTACGCCGCCCTGGTGATGTTGGGCTACAAGAACATCATTACGGAAGTTGGACATCACGCACCAGGATTCTACAGCGCCATGTTCCTCGATCGCTCCCTGGAAGACATGGGAATTCAGACGGTGCAGCAGTTGCGCGATCGCTTCCGAGAAAAGCATGGCTTATTAGGACATCTCTCTGGCTACATTCCGGGTATCCTCGCCCCGGCAGGTCCTTTAGGGCAGGGGCAGCACTTTGCAATGGCAGCCGCCCTGCTCCATAAAGACACGCTCTTCCCCTTTACAATGGGCGATGGCGGCATGGGTGAACCTTATCCGATGAGCAGCATGGCTCACTTCCATACCGCATTCCCTGAAGCAACGAACTTTCTGCCTGTTTTAGTTTGGAATGGCTTCTCGCAAGAGCATCACAGTATGGTGTCGCTCCAGACGAACGAACAGATGATGGCCTATTGGCATGGCAACGGCTTTAAGGAAGTCGTGCTGGTGGATGCGAAAATTTTTGATGATCACAACCAACCTGGAGCATTTGTAGATAGTACCGCATTCTCATTTGAGCAGCGATTAGCCTTCACTAAAGGCGTTTTGGTTGGGGTGGATGAAGCCGCGCGATCGGCGCTCAGTGGCAAGCTAACGGTCTTTATCATCAAGCAACTCAAAGGGGCAGGCGTTCATGCACGAGGCGCAAAATCTCATAACCTTTATGGTCATCACACCCTCGATCATCCGGATATCGTGGCAGGTTTGAAATCTCGTGCCCTCCCAACTGAAGCTTGGGAACTCGTGCGAACGAATGGTGAACGATCGAACGGAGGGTCCGCCAGCAAGACAGCCGTGACTGAATCCGTGTTACCGCTCCCCGATCTAAAAGATTTGCCGTTGGAGGAATATGCGATCGGCGGCGATGCCAAAGTCTCTACGACCGCGATGGGGCGATTGGTCGCTAAAGTCGGACAACTCGATCCGAATTATCTGGTCACGAATGCCGATGGCAACGAAGCCTCCGGCATTGCCAACATCAATCAAGCATTGAAAATCATTCACCCCACCGAAGATTCCCTGTATAACCAGGCTCCCAAAGGACAAGTGTATGAACCCCTTAGCGAAGATGCGTGTGCCGGATTAGCCGTCGGACTTGCGCTCATGGGGGCGCGATCGCTCTGGTGTTCTTATGAATCCTTTGCTATCAACGGCTTACCCATCTGGCAGACAGTGACTCAAGCGATGGCAGAATTGCGCCGTCCGACCCCCTCCACAATCACGCTGTTCACGGCTGGCGCACTAGAGCAAGGACGCAACGGTTGGACACACCAGCGCCCCGAAATCGAAGCATACTTTGCCGCGATGATGCGAAACGGCAACGTCTTCCCTCTCTTTCCACCCGATGCCAACAGCATTCAGGCTTGCTATGAGTGGGGCTTGACCACCCCAAACAAAGGCATTGTCATCACTGCCAGCAAATCGCCTTTGCCCATCCGAACCACCTTTGAGCAAACTCGTCAGGCATTGCAAGACGGTGCAGTCATTCTAAAGGAAACATCGGGGAGTAAAACGATCGTCTTTGCCGTCGTTGGGGACATGATCTTGTTACCCGTCTACGAAGCCGCTTCCCGTCTAGAAGCCGAAGGAATCGGCGTGAAAATTGTCTCTGTGATCAGTCCACGTCGCCTCTACCGTCCTCACGATGTTTTGTGGGACATTTGCTCTGAACCCGATCGCGGCTTCCTGGATGACGCTAGATTTGATGCTCTATTCAATGGCGATGCCTTAATTGGTGTCACGGGCGGCGCAAGCGGAATGCTCGAACCGATTATGCTTCGTAGCACCGTCAAACGAGACACCTTTGCCTGGAAACGAGGCGAAACCTCCGCCAGTGCAGGCGAATTAATGGCAATTAATGGCATCACCGCAGACGCTTTAGTTGAGAGGGCGATGTCATTTTGAAGACTATTTTCTGTTGATGGATGGTGTGGTGTAGGGGCAACCCCGCATGAATTGCCTTGGCTGAGAGGGTAGACACGTGGGTCTGCCCCTACCGATCGCAAAATCAACAAAAAATTTACAGGTGGCTTAAATGTTAATTAGCTTGTCAATCGCTAACTGAATCGATTTGCTCAGGAAATCCGGACGAGGTTTTCTCTGTTTCCGGGTTTGCATCCGTGATTGTCGCCTTCAAATCACCTTTGGCATCCCGAATTGTCTCACTGTTTAAAACTCCATTGGCTGGTTCAGTGATCGAGTTGAACGGTGAGTTCGGTGGCTGATCGATCGAGTCGATGGATTGAGAAGGCGACTTAAAAGTTGTACTCCAAAGCGCCGTACCCCACTCTTTCAAAGATGCAACTAATTCAGAAGCACGTTCTGGCACTTCCTCAATGCGATTTGGCAAACGTGATTTAAACTCATCGGATTGTAGATATGCCCAGAGCCGTTTTGATTGGGCTTGCACCACTTCCCCAAGCGAATTAGCCGAACCCGAAACGGGAGTTCGTTGATTGACAGGCGTTTGCTCCCACCGTAGCTCCAAGGTCTGCCAGCCAAACCATCCTAACAGCGCCACACACGCCATCTGCCCCAACAAAATCCCTCCGGTGATGCGATCGGCACAGATCCAGAGAACAAGCGCGTAAAACATCCCCACGCCGCTCCAGATCAGGTCATACTTGCGATGAATTTCTGGAAAGAAGAAGGCTACCATGTAAAGCACGAAACTACCAAAACCGACAGCAAGGGCTAAAAGGTAGGTAAGCATGAGTTTCTCCTCAGTTGTCAGAAGTAAGGGAGTCGGGGAAGGATGGAGTAAAATTATCCTCTCATCCTTCCTACTCCCTCACGTCGTATACTCTGCATTGATCTTGACGTAATCGTAACTAAGATCGCAGCCCCACGCACTACCAGAGCCAGAACCATTGCCAATGCTGATGGAAATTAGAAGGGTATCAGCTTTCAAATATTCGCCCGCAGAGGCTTGTTTCATGTAATGACTGGCGGCAGGGCGATCGAATGGTAATGGTTGACCCTGTTCCATCATTAAAAAGTCGCCCAATTGTACCCGAAGATTTTCTGGATCAAACGGGACACCCGCTCGTCCAGCCGCCGCCGCAATTCGTCCCCAGTTTGGATCGCGTCCAAAAATGGCTGATTTGACCAACGACGAGCCAGCAACCGTGCGGGCAATTTTGCGGGCAGATTCATCATCTGGAGCGCCAGACACCCGGACTTCAATCAAACAGGTGGCTCCTTCGCCATCACGGGCGATCGCCTTCGCTAAATGAATACATACTTCTGTCAGAGCCGCTTCTAGCTTCTCGGCATCGTCTCCTAAATCTGTGATTGCAGGAGTGCGAGATTCTCCATTGGCTAAAGCAATCAGAGAATCATTGGTGCTGGTGTCACCGTCCACTGTGATTTGGTTGAAGCTCTTATCTGCCGCCCGACTGACCATTTGCTGCCAAAGATGAGGAGAGATTGCCGCATCGCAGGTGACAAACCCCAGCATCGTCGCCATATTTGGGTGGATCATCCCGGAACCCTTGCAAATGCCGCCAATCCGGACGGGACGATGATCGAGAGTGAGTTCAAGGGCGATCGACTTTGTGACCAAATCCGTTGTGACAATTGCCTTCGCAGCCGCATCAGAACCATCCTCCGACAGCGTTTCCACTAGCTTAGGAACTCCTGCTCGTAGCTGATCCATCTTGATCCGTTGCCCAATGACCCCTGTGGAAGCAACTAATATCAGTTCTGGTGAAATACCAAGGGACTGCGCGACTAACTGGGCACTTTCCACCGCATCCGCCCATCCTTGCGCTCCCGTTGCCGCATTTGCCTGACCAGCATTGCAAAGAATCGCACGAGCCGTTGGTTTAGCCTGGAGTCGCTGACGGCAATAGTCTACACAAGCCGCCTTAACCTGACTAGTGGTAAAGACTCCGGCGGCGATCGCGTCCACCTCCGATACAATCAGCGCTAAATCCGGTGTTCCCGATGGTTTTAATCCGGCTGTGATCCCCGACGCTTTGAACCCTTTAGGGGCGGTCACTCCTCCCGGAATTTCCTGCCAATCCGCCATTGCGTCTCTCCTACTCCTCAATTTTGACTGATAGTATCTTGTCACCCCGGCGGATGGCTTGAACCACATCAACATTTTCAGTTTTGCCAAATGCCGCGTATTGTCCATCCAAAAATGGAGCCGCATCCAGGGTAATGAAAAATTGGCTAGTGGCACTATTGGGATCGGAGGTTCTCGCCATTGAAATCACACCTGCCGCATCGTGCTTGATCATCGGTGTTTGACCCCGATCGAGCGGACGGCCAACCGTTGGCTCCTTGGCTCCTTCCGCCCAAATTTCCAGAGGAATTGGCATATCCGAACCCCCCGTGCCGTTTCCGTTTGGATCACCGCCCTGAATCACAAACCCAGACTCAACCCGGTGAAACGTCAGCCCATCATAAAAGTTACTTTTAGACAGATCAACAAAATTCTTGACCGTAACAGGAGCATTTTCATCGAATAACTCAAGATGAATAGTGCCCTTGTCTGTTTCCATAATGGCGCGAATCATAATGACTCCTGAGTTTTCGAGACAGCGACAGCATCAATGGAGCGTTTACCGGCGATCGATCAACGTGAAGCCTAGTGTACGCCAATCTCCGGTCTTTAGCGCAGCCAAAGTGAAAAGAACGCCTTCTACCGTAGAAAACGTCCTTGACTTATATGTAGGTGAACCTAATGAATTGTGAGGCGGGTAAGGACACACTCGGACGGGCAAGATGCCCATCCCACAAGATGTGTAATTAACTTTGAAAAAACTTAGGAGCAGATATAATCAACCGCAAAGATTTTTGAGTTATCTTAAAAAACCTCAATAAAAGTTAATAACCTCTAACTTAAACCAACATGACTGCGATCGTACAAATCAGCAGAAATTGGCTTGCCTTGAATGTGACTTTGATAATCCACATGATCTAAACCAACTTCAGCCGCCGCACGAGCAAGCATAGACTGATGCCGATTCTTAACCTTCTGATGGTGCTGAGTCATCAAAGCACGAGCTTGATCTCTCGTAGACATAATGGACTCCTTCCTAATTTGCAAAACTGTTTTAAACGATTTTTACGCTTCTAATGTTTAGAATACCAGTATTTTCTGTATTTAAAGCTACAAAATGAAATCTAACAACAAAACTCAACAGAAAATTTATTTATCTCCCCACTAACCCTCAGAATTTGAAATTGCTCCCTATCTCCCCATCTCCCCATCTCCCACT
>JAAUSF010000261.1 GCA_012033255.1 Cyanobacteria bacterium RU_5_0 | reverse complement strand
AGCAATCTACGCAGATGTGATTTTGTTTACCGCGCCGCCGTCCATTTTTACGGATATGAGTCGAGCTGCATTCAGGGCATTGCATCGGATTTCACCTCAATTCATCCCTCCATTATGCAACGCCAATGACTTAACATGGCGGCTCTGAAATACCTTGACGGCTCTCTCAGTGTCCCTACGAAATAGCCACTGGCATCCTTGATCAAAAATCCTTCTTCGCGCAGAATTGTTTGCAATGTCTTGATTGCCGCTTCTATGTCGGGGGATGCCTTGCTGCAACTCGTCAAAGGACTCCTGCACCGATCTGACACTGATCTCTTGATGGAGCACGGGTCGTTTGTTGAATTGCAGAAACGGATCTCGGTTTAGCGGTATTGGCTTCAGTTGCCCCGATCGCCGAAGAACTTGCGGAAGAATCTAGTCATTGCTCGTCTCCAGTTCAATCAAGAGACAATTTCCCTGTCGTCCCAGAATTTTTACCATCTGCCCATCGACAAACGTGCATGGTTCAGATCCATATACTCGGAAGCGCCAGAATGTTCCTGCGAACTTAACCAAGGGAGGAGATCCTGGCGGCACATCCATCCTCGCTAAGATGGGAGTTGGAAGCAGTCTGAGGGGAAGATCGGTAAATGCCCCCTCATGGGTCAATCTTGGGTCTTTGGTAGGCTGATTTCTTGTAAAAAGGAGCAAATCTAGAAGTCTCATAGCGTTAAATTCTACCTCAAAAAAATGAATACAGCAAAAGACACTGTGGTTTTCACCCCAGCGCCTGTAGTTGGTAAACCAAACTCTCTTAGCTAGTGAATGATTCGATCGCTTGTATTAAACTTGGGCGTGATCTGCTGTTCAACAGCTTCATGCGCGTTCGTGTTATGGATTTGTGAATGCTTTGAGTCTTTTCCTAGTCATCATGCTTACATAACTTAGTGACCGTTGAAGAAAACTTTGGGAAAATTCTTCCTCTCCTACAGCCGCTAAAATCTAGCTTCAGCAGACCAAACCCGTTCGGTAAAATTTCCAGCAACCCACGTCTAAAGCGTTCTCGATACCTAGACATTGAATTCTGTTCATTCTCTGGACAACATTCCAAAAAGCGTTGTAAATCAGCACGCTGACAGCGAAACGATCCGCATAGTGAGAAGACCCTTAGCTCAAACTCCTCAGACCCCCCTATTTGTCTAATGGATAGGCTTACTTCTCCATCTATCTCCCGATCGCAAACATAGATTCCTTCTTCCAAAGCCGAGAAGGCGGCTTCGGGAGAGTTTGAATGTTCTGGTGACAACATACGGCAAGTTTACCGAATAGTGGACTCGTTCCCTTTCAACCTCACACCGCTGATTGGAACGCTTTAGAAGTTTGATGGCTGAGTTTCAATTTATATTGGTTGACAAGTTGTCAATTCTATGACTGTTCTCAAATGGGTAAGCCACAGACGCAGGGACGAACCACCGTTCGCCCTTACACTGGGGTGTGGTTTATGCTTATGAAACCCGATACAAGTTCGGTCTTTTAGAGAATCTTAGAAGCCTTTACACAACTTGTCAATGTCAACTTTGATAACTTGTCAATGTAACTTGTCAATTTGAAGTACAATGGAGAAGTGTAGAATCCTTGTCCTGTGAACAGGTTACGGCTTTCGCTCTATAAAGGTTAATGAAGGGTTAATGCGTGGTTGAAATTCCTGAAAATTTTTTGAGAACGATTGCGACTCAGCACCATGTGTCCGAGGAAGAGTTGCATACTTTGCATTTGGCTCTGGCGGGTCAAACTGCTGAAAAGATTGCTGCCACTCTTGGAAATATCAAAGCATCAGCCGTGCGAAAGCGACTCAAATCTGTCTACGAAAAGTTTGGACTGCCGCTGGAAGGCGCGGCTGGAAAGCTAGAGGTTTTGAGGGGGCTTCTAAAGGAGCAGTATCAGTCCTCTGGGGAAATTCCCAACCAACCTCTGTCTGGCTCTAGACAACCCTTGTCTGACTTTGGAGAAGCCCCAGACATTTCTGTTTTCTATGGACGTACAGAGGAGTTGAAAACCCTAGAAAAGTGGATTATTGCAGATCACTGCCGATTGATAGCGATATTGGGAATGGGGGGAATCGGCAAAACGACCTTATCGGTAAAACTGGCTCAGAGTATTGAAGGACAGTTTGAGTACGTGATTTGGCGATCGCTCAAAGACGCACCGCCGTTCAAACAAATTCTGATTAGCCTGGTTAAGTTCCTCTCAAATCAGCGAGAAATAGATGCCGACTCATCGGAAACAACAACCGATAGCATTAGCAGATTTTTGGAATATCTACGACGCCATCGCTGTCTGTTCATTCTTGATAACGTCGAGTCCATTCTTCAGGGGGGGCAAACTGGAGTCTATCGACCAGGATATGAGAGCTATGGAGAGTTATTCAAGCGAGTAGGCGAATCATCTCATCAAAGTTGCCTGATTATCACGAGTCGAGAGAAGCCGAGGGCGCTGGCTGCGCTGGAAGGAGAAATCCTACCTGTGCGCTGCTGGCAGATGCGTGGGATTGAGGATAGCAGTGGACAGGAGATCTTAAAAGCCAAGGGGTTACGATTATCACAGGCGGAAGAGCAGGGAAGAGAATTAATTCGTCGCTATGCAGGCAACCCATTGGCGCTAAAGCTGATTGCCACAACGATTCAAGAACTGTTTGATGGCAATATTGCTGAATTTCTGAAAGAAGAGACGATCGCTTTTAATGAGATTCGAGTGTTGTTGGATCAGCATTTCGATCGTTTGTCCGCCTTAGAGGAGTCCATTATGTATTGGCTGGCGATTAACCGGGAGCCAGTCACCGTTCAAGAGCTACTCGATGACATCATTCCACCTGTACTAAAACCCCAGCTATTGGAAGCGTTGACGGGATTAGTGGGACGATCGTTGATTGAAAAAACCCAGGAAAAACCAGCCGCTAGTTTTACACAACAGTCAGTTGTGATGGAATATACGATCGAACGACTGGTAGAACAGATTTGTGATGAGATTAGCCATCAAGATTTTCATCTGCTTCATAACCATGCGCTGATTAAAGCAACCGCTAAAGATTACATTAGAGAGAGTGAAATTCGCCTGATTCTACAGCCCATTGCGACTTATCTAACGGCTCGATTTAGCAAAACAGAAATTGGTAATTGGGCAATTCAGGCACTCTCAGTCTTGAGACATCAGTCTCTGCCGTTGCGAAATTATGCCGCTGGGAATGTTGTCAATTTGCTCTGCAAATCAGGAATTGATTTAACCGGATATGATTTATCTCATCTCGTCATTCGTCAAGCTTATTTGCAGGGGATCAGTTTGCCTCATGTCGATTTTTCAGATTCTGATCTCAGTCAATCCACGTTTAGTGAACCCTTTAGTAGTGCGCTCTCACTAGCCTTTGGCTTAGATGGAAAACTGCTGGCAGTCGGAGATGCAAACGGAGTCATTTGCTTATGGCAAGTGTCCCAGTTTCAACAATTTTCAGTCTGTAGAGGGCATACCAATCGAGTATGGTCGATCGTTTTTAGTCCTGACAGTCAAATCCTAGCCAGTGGCAGCGAGGACAAGACTGTGAAAATCTGGAGCCCGACAACGGGTGAGTGTTTCAACACCCTGGAAGGTCACAAGAGTCGGGTGTGGTCCGTGGCTTTCAGCCGGATGGTCAAACCCTAGCCAGTGGTAGTGATGACCAAACCATCAAACTTTGGGATGTTCATACGGGTAACTGTC
>JAAUSF010000118.1 GCA_012033255.1 Cyanobacteria bacterium RU_5_0 | reverse complement strand
AACCTCTATCAAGTCTCCAGGCAGCTATTTATTCCGGTGATTCGGCAATTCATCCTGAAAAATCGCTCAGAACCCGCCTCAGCGTGATGACCCACATTACTCTATTTCTGTCAATGCGTAAGTCCTAAATCAGATAATATTCCAGTAAAAATTCATTAAAAGGCTAATAGCGTTTGTCTCAACTACAAAGCCACGAAGACGCAAAGCTAAGGGAACATAGTGCTTTCTGGGTGTCTAGGTGGTTCAAAGTTTTCTGGAACAAGGCAACAATTGAGATAAGCCAAACTAAAATCGCCATCAAGCCAATCTATCTCAAGTAAGATGGCAAGCGTCCATTAATGTAAAGTAATATTAAGAAAAATTAAATAAATCCGTTTTGCGACAGACATTGATGCCTACCCCATTAATTATTTCACAACAACTCCTGACCCTATTTGGAACTCGGACATTTTTCTACCATCAAGACCGAATTCCCCACGATGGTGCCGTTCTAGTGGTCAGCAATCACCGCAGTTTTATGGACGCCTTCCTCTTGATGGCAGCGATCGATCGTCCAATCCGGTTTGCCTGCCATCATTACATGGGTCAAGTCCCCGTATTGCGAGACTTTGTAGCTCGTTTGGGATGCTTTCCGCTAGACGCTCCTAATCAACGCCAGCAAGGATTTTTTCATCAAGCAACTCAATTGCTTCAAACTCGGCAAGCCGTAGGTATTTTCCCGGAAGGCGCACAACCAATGGTGCAGCTAACCTCACCTTATGAAACGAGTAAATTTCATCGGGGGTTCGCTCATCTAGCCCTACGAAGTTCGGTGCAAGACTTAGCGATTTTACCTGTTGCGATCGCCTCCCATTCTGAAACAACCAGTTCTCCCTTTCCGCTAAAGATGCTCAGCCTGTTCGATCCGTCGGAGCCGCTATTTGATCAATCGGGCTGGCATCCGATGGTGATTTATCAGTGCGTTAACATTCTGGTCGGTCGTCCTATTTGGATTAGTCCTACTCAACGCCAGAGTTATCAAGGCAAACAAGCCAAAACCGTCGTAACTGACCTAATCACCTACTGCCAAACTGAAATTGACGATTTGCTTCGCTACGGATTGAATTAATGACAGAGTCTACTCTTTATCCTTTCTTCCGAACGCCAAGTCCGTTTAATTCAGAGGCTCCATTGTTCATCTACCTTCCGGGTATGGATGGCACTGGTGAACTATTGCATGTGCAACTGGCAGGGTTAGAGCAGGGGTTTGATATTCGCTGCTTGTCGATTGCCCTTGATGACCTCAGTAGTTGGGAGCAACTGACAGAACAACTCGTCAGCCTGATCGAAGTAGAACTCAAGCGACAACCTCGCGATGTTGTCTATTTGTGTGGCGAGTCCTTTGGCGGGTGTCTAGCACTCAAGACAATCCTACGATCGCCCCATCTATTCGATCGATTAGTCCTGATCAACCCTGCCTCCTCCTTCAAACGGTACCCCTGGATCTATTGGGGTTCTCACCTCGTCTGCCCCCTCCCAGACGTGCTTTACCGCATGTCTTGCGTCAGCTTCCTACCTGTTTTGGCTGCATTAGGACGCATAGGAGAACACGATCGGTTTGCCCTCCTCAGAGCGACTCAATCTGTTGCCCAGAACACTTCCATCTGGCGGCTTTCCCTCTTGCGAGAGTTTACAATCAGCGAGTCAGAACTCCATTACATCACCCAACCGACTTTAGTCGTCGCTAGTGCCAGAGATAGCCTCCTCCCCTCTGTTTCCGAAGCTCACTGGTTAACTGACCATATTCCTAATGCTCAGATGCATATTCTTCCAAATAGTGGACATGCCTGCCTTCTCGAATCAGACGTAAACCTCTATCAAATCATGCAAACGTCCAACTTCCTCTATCAACCCAAACCTGGCATCCGAACTGTCCAGCCTCAACTTTCATGACAATCTTGTCACACAGAACGACTCGCCATTTCTCCGGATCGAAATATTGTCGATAAATGGGGTCAATTCCGCCGCCAGGTTCATCATGCAAAAACACCACAGGTTTACCTTTTGGATTTCCGACTTGCTCAAAATATAATAGTGTGTAGTTCAGAAACTTGAAATGTTCCGGTTTGGTAAGGCTCGATCGCAGGGTATAGTTCTCGCATGGACTAAGCTAATATTCAATGCAATAAGTTCACTGGGCTGGTTTGTATGTGTGCGTCGATCGGCTTCACAACTAACTTTCAACCGGGACACATTGTTTACTTAGAATATCAAGAGACTCGTCTATATGCAGAAGTGATTCAAGTTGTCACTGAGCGTCAATTATGTTGGGTACGTCCGTTAGCGCTCTTTACACGACCCAATGAACTTTATGCATCTAGTTCATCGTCACTACCCCCAGAACAACTTGGATTAGAGGAGCCAACCCTTTATGATTTGCGTCAAGGGGCTGATTTGCTTTATCCTCAATCGCTGTTCCGCGTGGCTCTAGATACGGAAGTATTGCCTCTGATAGCGCAACTCAATACTCTAAAAACGGAACAAGAGAACATTGGGGAGCCTGGACAGAAGGATAATTTCCATGCTCACCATCAGCTTCAAGAATTCATTTACCGCATCTGGCAAGCTCAGCCAGAGGCTTTTCAATCATAAAAAATTAATCTTCACGTCGTCCGCGATCGCCCTTAAACCAGTCAAAATTTAAACTTTTTGTAAACAGATGATACGCAAGAATGAATAAATCGCTGCAATCTGTAGCTAAATCTACTGTGAGAAGATGAACAAACAATGCCGCAGAATCAGCAAAAATTCTGAGCTAGGCATTCTAGGGATTGGGAACTAAACGAATCCGACCCGCATCCATTTCTGCCATCAATAGTTCCAATGCCTCATAATCGGCATCAGAAATATATCCTAATCGAGTCAATTCATAGTTGATTTCGTTCTCGATATCTGGAGTCAGTTGCTTAATTTGCAGAGCTTTTGCGACTAGTTGACGAATAACGTGACTGGTTTTCATAGCGGGTGATACCACAAAAGTAGGAGGGCATCTCTACAGCTAAATTCTCGGACAGATAGATCCTGATGCACATGATCCAAACCGCTACGATTAAGTGATTTCGATCACAATGCCAGGACGATCGAATGCAGGGGACGGTGAACGAATAAGCTTAAGCCGATCCTCAAGCCAAGCTCCTCTAAATTTTTCCTAAATCACTCTTGAGGCAGTTGAAGTAGTGCATAGGATAACTTAGAGTCAATTTTCATAGTCTCCGTGTATTTACGCTATTTTCCTGCGGACAACTGTTTATGTAAACGTTGTCAGTTAAATGCGTAGAATTACTGCTTTGATCCGGGTATAGCAGAGAAATTCTCGAAAAATAGCTATAAAACACGAGGTAATTCGACGATCGCCCTATTCAGTAAATCTTCGAGCCTGAGCATCTAACCATCACTGAAGCCGAGAAGATTTGTATTTTTGTACACACAACCGTAGAAATACTTACTGAAAACTTTAAATAAAGGAATCTGATTCATAAAGATTCAGCAAAATCAATCAATTTCGCTGGTCGGCATCAGAATTCCAAGGTTATCGTCATATACATTCCGGAAGCAGTTCTTAACTAACTTACAGTTATTCGCTTATCTTTTCGCTTAAAACAATAGGATCGAACAATGCAAAGCACCCTCGCGCAATCCAATATGACAATTGTTCAGCCTAACGGTCACATCAATGTCGCCAATGCAGCTGTGTTAAAGCAACAGCTTGCGGAAACAGTTTCTTCCCATGAGTACTCCTCCCTATTGGTGGACATGAGCCAGGTGGAGTCTCTAGACAGTGCGGGCTTAATGGTGTTCGTCTCAACTTTGACCTTAGCACAACGACTGAACAAGCAGTTTGGGCTGTTCGGGATTTCTCCCTCAGTTCGGATTATTTTTGAACTCACCCAACTCGATCGCATATTCGAGATTTTTGACACTCACCCAACTATTGAAGCGGTAGCTGCTTAGTTGAATATCCACTGAAGATTTCGCACAGCCCTTAAATTGGATGCTCTAGAGTGATTGAGTAGGATCTAGATTCCTTGATGGGCTGTGTTCAAAGTTTATGAGGGGCTGTTATCAAAGCTGGGGGTGTGCATATTCGATATAGTGGACTAGAGCGTTTTAGTCCATGTTGCTGAAATCCTATTGACTGTGGCAGTTGCAATTGACCAACTCTTAACTCCCGAAATTTCTAGACCCGCTCGTTATTTAGGTAATGAGCTAGGAGCGGTTCATAAGGCATGGGAACCCGCCGCAGTTCGATGGGTACTCACCTACCCAGAGGTGTATGAGGTCGGAGCCTCGAATTTGGGACACATCATTCTTTATAGTATCCTCAACGCTCAACCTCGCCAGTTGTGCGATCGAGCCTATCTTCCAGCCTCTGATTTAATAACGAAATTAAGAGCAAGCCAGACTCCTCTATTCGCCGTTGAGTCAAAGCGATTGCTCGTTGATTTCGACATTTTGGGCTTTAGCCTCAGCTACGAGTTGGGCGCTACCAATATCCTCGAAATGCTCGATCTAGCGGGCATTCCTTTAACGTGGCGAGAAAGAATAGCTTCTGGCATCTGGAGCGTTGAGCAAGGAAACTATCCCTTGGTTTTCGCTGGAGGACAAACGGCTACCTCTAACCCGGAACCTTACGCTGACTTCCTCGATTTTGTTGCTTTAGGGGATGGGGAAGAGTTACTCCCCGAAATTGGTTTAATCCTTGAGGAGGGGAAAGCAACTAGACTGAGCCGAGAAGAAATTCTGCTCGATTTGGCGCAGGTTCCTGGAGTTTATGTCCCCCAATTTTATGACATAGCATCTGATGGGTCAGTTCATCCCAATCGTCCTGACGTACCAAAGCGAATTCTCCGACGGGTTGCCACGCCCATACCAGCCTATTCCATCGGACTTGTGCCCTACGTCGAAACGGTGCATGATCGCCTCACAATCGAAATCCGTCGGGGCTGCACTAGGGGTTGCCGCTTCTGCCAACCAGGGATGCTCACCCGTCCTGCACGAGATGTCAAGCCAGAGCAGGTGATTGAGGCGATCGAGCAGGGAATGCGTACTACTGGATACAACGAATTTTCGCTTCTTTCGCTTAGCTGTTCAGATTACCTCGCCTTGCCTGCGGTCGGTGTCGAGATCAAAAATCGTCTCAAGGGTGAAAACATTTCCCTGTCGTTGCCAAGCCAGCGAGTCGATCGGTTTGATGAAAATATTGCTCATATTCTAGGTGGAACTCGCCAAGCCGGACTGACCTTTGCTCCAGAAGCCGGGACACAACGGATGCGGGACATCATTAATAAGGGGCTAACCAATGAAGAACTCCTACGTGGAGTCAAGACGGCCTATGAGCAGGGGTGGGATAAAGTTAAGCTTTATTTCATGATCGGGCTACCCGGAGAAACAGACGCTGATGTCTTAGGGGTTGCTGAAACCCTGCGCTGCCTTCAGCAGGAGTGTACAGTCAAAGGCAGAAAGCCAATTGGTTTCAATGTTACAATTTCTAACTTCACTCCTAAGCCACATACACCTTTCCAGTGGCACTCCGTCTCTACGGTGGAGTTTGAGCGCAAACAAAACCTGTTGCGTCAAGAATTTCGGACTATCCGAGGGTTAAAGGCAAATTTCACGGATATTCGCATCTCGGCGATGGAAGACTTTCTCGGACGGGGCGATCGGCGTCTTTCTGCGGTGATCCGCCGCGCCTGGGAGTTGGGTGCAGGGATGGATGCTTGGTGGGAAAGCCTCGATCGGGCTTTCACCGCTTGGACGAAGGCGATCGCTGAAGCTGAACTTGCCTGGAAATATCGCCAGATTGAAAGCGGCGAGTGGAATCTGTTCCAAGCACCAGAAGCGTGGAACACGACCCTATCCCCTGATCCCTCCGTCACTCTACTTTCCACCCAACCTTTACTTGATGCTCCTTTACCCTGGGATCACATTGATACAGGAATTGATAAAGGGTGGCTCAAGGCTGACCTCCAGAGGGCATTAGAAGCCGCAACCGTCCCTGACTGTTCTTTTGAGGGTTGCTCTCACTGTGGAGTTTGTGGGGCCGATTTTGGGCATAATATTGTTGTTCCACCTCCAGCTATCCCCTCGTTTGCAGGACATTTTGTTCCTAACCAGATGCGATCGCAACGGTTGCGAGTTTGGTTTGGCAAACACGGTAGTATGGCGTTAGTGAGCCATCTTGATTTGATGCGTCTGTTCGATCGAGCCGTTCGACGAGCATCCATCCCAATCGCATTTACAGGGGGCTATCATCCCAGTCCTCGGATTGTTCCAGCAAATGCCTTGCCGCTCGGTGTCACTAGTTCTGGTGAAATTGTGGATTTTGATCTGACGCAGCCAGTGAAAATTGAGGAATTTCAGCAAAAATTGGCAGTCCAATTATCGGCTGAGATCCCGGTTTATCGGGTTGAGACAGTTGCACCAGATTCCGCCTCCGCCACCCAACTATTAGAGCAGGCAGAATACTTCCTTACAATCAGTATTTCTCCGGTTGCTGATGTAGAAGCTTCTGCTTTATCTATTTTATCTGGTAGTCAATGGCAAACTTGGATTGAGGCAATTCAGGCAGCGACCGAGATTTTTGCAGAACAAACCACGAAATCTGGCAAAGTGAAGCGAGTGAATTTGCGCGATCGCCTCTTCACTCTTCAACAAGTTGACCCTACCACGGCTCCCCATCTACCTTGGCTGGTCTCTCATTCATTCACAGACTCGTCAGTAACGCTCCGTTATATCGGCAGTTGCCGCAACGATGGCACGATGTTACGCCCAGAGCAACTCATCCATATGCTGGAATATGTCTCTAAACGCGAATTTAATCTCCTGCACGCCCACCGTCAAACCTTGTTTCTGGCACCAACAGACCATAAAGAACAGACCGAGTAGACAAGCTGAACTTAACCCTCTGATTGCTGATTTTTCACAAAATGTTTATTGATACGCATGGCGTAAGAGTTTGTCCACGCTATAATGCTTTGCTATAGAAGCCGTTGCGGACTGAGATTTTTAAACAGGACTGCCATTAGTTCGATCGGCACCAAACATCGAACAAAGTCCGCTTCTGCCAAGCTTTTAACTCACTTTCGATTGTTGGGTGCCTGTCTTCTCTGGAAGGTATCTATCGAAGGGTTGATTGGCTGTTGACTCGATCATCCACTGTTTTATCCAGTCGTTCTGGAGCCGCTTGGATACCTTGACTTAGCACAAGAGCGTACTGCCAGCCAGGGTCTTACCTGAGCTAGGGGTACCTTTATAGACTCTTTTCACCATGTCAGCATTATTCAACCCAGCTTACGTAGTCTTGATCAGCACAGGCGGCGCAGGTAGAGCCAGCCCCCCCAGTGCTGCCAGTTTTTGAGGAAATTGAATGTCGAAGCAGATCATTATTGCCGAGCAGCACCGCATTGCTGCTGTATTTTCAGAAGATCAAATTCAAGAGCTAATTGTCGCAAAAGGAACTCACCAGGTTGGTGACATTTACCTTGGGATTGTAGAAAATGTCCTTCCAGGAATAGATGCCGCTTTTGTAAATATTGGTGACAGCGAACGCAATGGATTTATTCATGTTTCTGATTTAGGTCCGTTGCGGTTAAGAAAAACGTCCGGCTCTATTACAGAACTGTTGGCTCCTCAACAAAAAGTGCTGGTTCAAATTATGAAGGAGCCAACGGGCAATAAAGGACCTCGATTGACGGGCAATATTAGCCTTCCCGGTCGGTACCTTGTACTGATGCCCTTTGGACGAGGTGTGAATCTATCCCGTCGAATTCGCAGCGAATCAGAACGAAACCGTCTACGGGCACTTGCTATCCTGATCAAGCCTGCCGGAATGGGACTGCTAGTGCGAACGGAGGCAGAAGGCATGGCAGAAGAAGCCATCCTTGAAGATCTAGAGTCCCTTCAACGGCAATGGGAAAGTATTCAGCAGGAGGCAGTGTCCACCCGTCCTCCGAGTTTATTAAACCGAGATGATGACTTCATTCAGCGAGTATTGCGGGATGTTTACAGTGCTGATGTTAACAGGATTGTAGTAGATTCTCACACTGGGCTGAAGCGAGTTAAACAGCACTTGATGAGTTGGAATGGGGGCAAATCTCCACAGGGGGTATTAATTGACCATCACCGCGATCGCATTCCCGTTTTAGAATACTTCCGTGTCAATGCGGCGATCCGAGAGGCCCTCAAGCCACGAGTTGATTTGCCATCGGGCGGTTACATCATTATTGAGCGCACAGAAGCCCTAACCGTGATCGACGTGAACTCTGGTTCATTTACGCGATCGGCAACCGCCCGCGAAACCGTATTATGGACAAACTGCGAAGCCGCCGCCGAAATTGCCCGTCAGTTACGTCTTCGTAACATTGCCGGAGTGATCATTGTAGACTTCATTGATATGGACTCCCGCCGCGATCAGTTGCAGGTCTTGGAGCAGTTCAACAAAGCTCTCAAAGCTGATAAAGCGAGACCGCAGATTGCCCAACTCTCTGAATTGGGGTTGGTGGAGTTGACCCGGAAACGCCAAGGGCAAAACATCTATGAACTGTTCGGTCGTCCTTGTCCAACCTGTGGCGGTCTGGGACATCTAGTTCATCTGCCCGGAGAACCAGAGTACCCCACTTCAGAGCCAGTTGAAGCCCTTCGTGCTGCGCCAGTGGCAGAGCCTCGCACTCCTCAACTCCGTGAACCTTGGGAAAAACCGGAGGAGGCGGAGTTAGATGTTTCTCCGGATCTGCAAGAGCTAGATCTGATTAATCATCCTAGTTATCAGGAGCGAAGTCGGGCAGATAGCCGCCGTCGCCGTCGTAGTAGCCGCCTGAAGGTAGGAGAACCTGTTACAAGAGGAGGCATTCCCAGGCTGGATTTGGAGGCAGACGATGAACCTGTGATTGCAGAAGAACCCACGTTTACTCCTCCTCCTAGCCGGAATCATCGAGATCGGGAAGGTCGGGGGGAAAAACTCGATCGCAACCGCTCTGCTCGACGTGAAAAACCAATGGTAGAGCCGCCTCAAGAAATTTCGGTCGAGATGACTTCTGAAGAACAGGATGTTTATGCTCTCATGGGCATTTCACCATTGGTTTTGGCAACACAACCTGTTAAAGACCAAAAATCGACCATCATTTCGGTGAGTCTTCCTGGGCAGAGTACTCGCTCCTCCAATGGAATTTCAACAGCCGTTTCTCCAATTGACTTGGATGAGATGGAATCCGATGAGACTGCTGAATTGACTCCATTCAATAATTCTGATATCGATTCAGCACCCGATCCAGCGATCGCCAGAGACGATCGGGCTGAACCAAACGAAAACGAAGATGTCGAGCCGGCTGACTTAACGGTTGATGGGGGTATAGATGCCACTCGTCGTCGTCGTCGCCGTCGTTCCTCGATCGCTGATGCGTCAGATCTGGATTAAGTGAACTCAATGAGGCGATCAAGATGCCACAGACGTAGGGGCGAACCGATGTTCGCCGTATATTGAAGCGTGGTTTATGCAGATAAAAACCGATGTAATAGCAACCCCCAATTCTCTTGATCAACGGGTTGCAGGTGTTGATGAAGTCGGACGAGGCGCTTTATTTGGTCCGGTGGTCGCTGCTGCCGTCATTCTGACTGAAACCGCAGAGGTTTATTTGGCTCAGGCAGGCGTGACAGACAGTAAGCAGCTATCGGCGGCTGAACGATTGCAACTTGTTAAGCAGATTCAAGCTGTGGCGTTAGACTACCAAATTGGAATGGCTTCAGTTCGTGAAATCGATCGCCTGAACATCCTCCAGGCATCTCTATTGGCGATGCGACGGGCGATCGATCGGCTTAACCCAAAACCTGATTTTTGCCTCGTTGACGGAAATCAGCGAATTCCAAATTTGATAATTCCACAGCAACCGCTGATCAAGGGCGATCAAAAATCTGTGGCGATCGCGGCGGCAAGCATCCTGGCTAAAGTTTGGCGAGATCAACTAATTGTGCGTCTCGCCTCTAAATATCCAGGCTATGACCTAGCTGCCAATAAGGGGTATGGAACAACGAAACATCGTTTAGGACTCCAACAACTTGGTGCATCTTCTCAACACCGTCTATCGTTCAGCCCTTGCCGTTTCCCTTAAGCAAGTGGGCTATTAGGAGACAAAAGTGACGAACTCTCAGGAATTCGGTTAGTCTGCTCTAGCTGAGTCGCAACCCAAGAGCGATAATCGGATAGGAGTTGATGCATCAACCGTTGCTTGATAGTCAACAAAACACTTCTGAGTAGCCCATTTCCCGTTGTTTCTAACAAAGATTTTGGAGTTAACCAAAGTGGAGGAGGCAAATCAACCTGAACTTGTAGGTCGGCGCGACCTCTCAGAGTAGTTACACCGTTTAATTGATAAGGAGCTAATTTTCCGAGCAAATTCAGGCTAAATCGCTGGTTAATGTATTCAATGCCGCGGATTTCGCAGGCGATCGACTGTAAACAAATCGTCCCATCAGATTCCGTCCATACCCGCATATCTACAGTCGGCTGAATGCTCAATGTCATGAAACTTAAAGGACGCATTTTCAAACGAAAACACTCAGGACTCAATTGCTCAATTCGATTCGGGTCAACCAGTGCCCGGATTAGGCGTTGGGGCTGACGCAGATAATGTTGAATCGGAATCGGTTGTTCTGGGACAACGAGTTCAACAGATTGAGATGCAGAGAAACGAGTGTGCATATTTAAGAATGAGCAGTCAAATTCTTCAACTTACAATTAATTAAATTTTACAATTTTTCCCAAAAATCAACCTTGACTTTAGGGAGTATAGACTTCTACAGTGACCAGACCTAAATTTCCTTAATCAAACGTTTCAATCGATTTAATCAACCCAGACTCAGAACAACCTTCATCATTGAGGCTCTAATTTTGCTTTAAGATTCAACAATAAGCGTTTCACAGGAGTAGAGACGAAAGAAAGAGTATGGTAGTTTCGATCGCCTACTTGGGACCCGCCGGAACTAATACTGAAAGTGCTGCACTTGCCTGTGCAGAGTGGCTGCGGCAAACTACAGGACAACCATCGGTCTTATGCCCCTGTGCGAGTATTGCCCAAACCTTGCGAACCGTTGCAAACGGTCAGAGTCAACTTGCCGTTGCGCCCGTCGAAAATTCAATTGAAGGGAGTGTTGCTATTACACTAGATACGCTTTGGCAATTGGATGAATTGCAGATCCAGCAGGCACTCGTTTTACCGATTTCTCATGCCCTTTTGTCTTGTGCTCAAACCATCGCTCAAATTCAAGCGGTTTATTCCCATCCTCAAGCCTTGGCTCAATGTCAAGGATGGCTAGAAAAAATTCTACCCTCCGTGCCGTTGATTCCTACCAATTCAACCACAGAGGCACTACAGCACTTAAATGAAGATCAAACGGTTGCCGCCATTGCTTCACAAAGAGCAGCCCAGCTTTACCAGCTACCAATCTTAGTCCATCCAATCAATGATCATCCGGACAACTGCACCCGATTTTGGATTCTCGGCCTAGAGTCCTCTTTTGAAGGTAGCCATAGCTCTTTAGCGTTCAGCCTGCCGGCAAACATGCCAGGGGCTTTGGTCAAACCTTTACAAATTTTTGCTAATCGAGGCATTAATCTCAGCCGCATCGAATCGCGCCCAACGAAACGATCGCTTGGTGACTACTTGTTTTTTATTGATATTGAAGCCTCCGTCAACACCGACTCAGTACAATCGGCACTCAAAGAATTGAGGGCTTGCACTGAAACCCTCAAAATCTTTGGTAGTTATGACATTATTTCGATCGAAGCAATTCCCTCACAGCCGATCGCTCAGATCACTTAAACGCATCTTGAAGAGCCGTGCGAGCTGCAAGATGATTACGGGTAGACATTAGAATTTCTGCTTCACGCTCCAGGCGAGCCGCCGTGTCTTGCATTTCTAGCAAGGCTTGCTGCTCTTGAGCTACTCCTTTAAGATTGCCAGCCACCCAGTATGATAACTCAGTCGGGAGATTGGGAATGTCGTCAGGCAAGTCAATTTCTTGACTTGTCAGCTTTGCAGAGAGCCGTACTACATCTCGCAAAAGTTGATCCACATCCGTCGTTAGACCTCTTAAATCGCGATTAGTCGGCTGGTCTTCAACCCATTCAACCAAACCAACATAATACGGTTTCTCACGAACATAATCTAATACTCGAAATCGCTGTTGCCCTACAGTCATGACCTTCATTCGATCGTCCTGGAGTCGTTGATAATGAATGAGTTCAGCGCAGCAACCCACATCAGCAACCTTCCGTTCTACTGGGTCAACCATCAAAACCCCAAAGCGGCGATCACTCTGGAGAATGGTATTCATCATGATTCGGTAGCGAAATTCAAAAATGTGAAGAGGCAACCGAGTGCCAGGGAACAGAACTAATTCAGGCAGTGGGAAAAGGGGAAGTTCGCGAACAGCAACAGAAGAGGAAGATGTCATTATTCGTCTTGATTCCCATAAGGGATACATCTAGAACCTGACCTTGCCTACTGCTCTTATCAGACCAGAGTAGTCAGTTCACTTGACTACTCTTCAGTCTACCGCATCGTTTCGGCTTCTCTCAAATGAGCAGCTACAAAATTTGCTATAACTTTACTTCAATATCAACACCAGCTGGGAGATCCAGTTTCATCAAAGCATCGATCGTTTTAGAGGAAGGCTGATAAATATCAATGATCCGGCGATGGGTTCGCGTTTCAAAGTGTTCACGAGAGTCCTTGTCAACGTGAGGCGATCGCAGCACACAGTAAATACGGCGCTTAGTTGGTAGAGGAATAGGTCCGATCGCCGTTGCATTCGTGCGGTTAGCCGTATCGACGATTTTCTCGCAAGAAGTGTCGAGGAGACGGCGATCGAACGCCTTGAGACGAATACGAATCTTTTGTTGTTGAATGGCTGCCATCTGGGTTAGATCTACTCTTTGACTAAGTTTTCTAGGTTCTGCTTTACAGATTAGATTTTTAATTTATCAAGTCAATCAGCAGCCAGCCGTTGAAGCCGACTGCTGACACAGACTGGTGATTAGATATTACTTCAGGATCTTGGAAACAACACCAGCACCGATCGTGCGCCCACCTTCACGGATAGCAAATCGCATCCCTTGCTCAATGGCGATCGCGTTAATCAGTTCCACCGTCATTTTGATGCGGTCACCTGGCATCACCATCTCAGCATCAGTACCATCATCCGCTGTGAACGCTTTGATCGTTCCGGTTACATCCGTGGTACGCACATAGAACTGGGGTTTGTAGCCAGCAAAGAACGGAGTCTTACGACCACCTTCCTTTTCAGTCAGAATATACACTTCACCCTCAAATTGAGTATGGGGCGTGATAGAGCCAGGTTTAGCAATCACCATGCCTCGCTCAATATCCTCTTTCTTCAGACCCCGCAGCAGCAAACCTGCGTTATCGCCCGCCATTCCTTCATCAAGACTCTTTTTGAACATCTCAATTCCAGTTACTGTGGTGCTACGAGTTTCACGTAGACCCACCAGTTCAACCGTCTCGTTGATCTTGATCTTGCCACGCTCGATCCGACCCGTTGCTACAGTACCACGACCTGTAATGGTGAAAACATCTTCCACTGCCATCAAGAAGGGCTTGTCCACATCCCGCTCAGGAGTGGGGATAAATGAATCAACCGCTTCCATGAGTTCGTAGATTTTGTCAACCCACTCATTTTCGCCGCGTGAGGTCTTGGGATTCTTCTGCATCGCTTCCAGAGCCATCAGCCCCGAACCTCGAATGATGGGAATGTCATCTCCAGGGAACTCATAGTCGCTAAGTAATTCACGCAACTCCAGTTCCACCAATTCCAGTAGCTCCTCATCGTCCACCTGGTCAATCTTGTTGAGGAAGACCACAATACTCGGAACACCTACCTGCCTCGCCAGCAGAATATGTTCCTTAGTTTGAGGCATCGCACCATCTGTTGCCGCAACAACCAGAATGGCACCATCCATCTGGGCGGCTCCAGTGATCATGTTTTTCACATAGTCAGCGTGACCTGGACAATCTACATGAGCATAGTGGCGGTTTTCTGTCTCGTACTCAACATGAGCCGTATTGATCGTGATGCCCCGTGCCTTTTCTTCAGGTGCAGCATCAATCTCATCGTACTTCCGCGCCTGAGCCTGACCGAGTGCAGCCAGAGTCATTGTGATTGCCGCCGTAAGAGTTGTTTTACCATGGTCAACGTGACCAATAGTACCGATGTTGACGTGGGGTTTTTTCCTTTCAAACTTTGCGCGTGCCATGTATCTATCCGTTCCTCTTTACTGACTATGCGTTCCCTTTGCTCTTGGTAATGATTGTTTCAGCGACATTACGAGGTACCTCCTCATAGTGGCTGAACTCCATCGTGAATATGCCACGACCCTGAGTCTTCGACCGGATATCCGTAGCATATCCAAACATTTCTGCTAGTGGCACCTTAGCTGTAACCTTAGCAGTTCCCTGTTCGGTGTCTTGACCTTCGATCTGACCCCGACGAGAGTTGAGATCACCAATGACGTTTCCAATGAAGTCTTCAGGAACCTCAACCTCAACCTTCATCATAGGCTCTAGCAAGACAGGCGACGCCTTCATGACAGCCTCTTTAATCGCCATCGAACCGGCGATCTTGAATGCCATTTCAGAAGAGTCAACCTCGTGGTAAGACCCGTCAACCATTGTCACTTTCAGATCGATGACAGGATAGCCAGCTACGATACCCGATTCACACGCCTCCTTCATGCCTTGCTCAGCCGGAGCAATATACTCCTTAGGGACAGTACCACCGACAATCTTGGAGACAAACTCGAAGCCAGTACCGGGATCACCCGGCACTAGCTCAATCACCACATGACCATACTGACCCTTACCGCCGCTCTGACGAACAAACTTACCTTCAGCGCGAACAGGTTTACGAACCGTTTCTCGGTAAGCCACTTGCGGCGCACCAACATTCGCTTCTACCTTATACTCACGCTTCATTCGATCGACCAGAATATCAAGGTGAAGCTCACCCATACCTGCGATCACAGTCTGGTTTGTTTCTGGATCAACATGTACTCGGAACGTTGGATCTTCTTCAGAGAGAGCCTGAAGAGCCTTGGAGAGTTTCTCCATGTCCTGCTTCGTCTTGGGTTCAACCGCAACCGAGATCACAGGTTCAGGAACGAACAGTGACTCCAAAATAATTGGAGAGGATTCATCGCAGAGCGTATCGCCTGTGAAGGTATCCTTAAGACCCAAGGCAGCACCTAGATCTCCAGCTCGCATTTCGTCAACCTCAAGCCGATCGTCTGCTTTAAGCACAATTAGACGGGAGATCCGTTCCTTCTTGCCTTTAGTCGCGTTATAAATATAACTTCCCTTAGACAAAGAGCCAGAATAAACCCGAATGAAGGTAAGGCGACCATAAGGGTCTGCCATAATTTTGAACGCTAACGCCGCGAATGGCTCATTGTCATTGGCATGGCGAACCGCAGTGTCACCACTGGGAAGAGTTCCTTGAATGGGAGGAACATCAAGTGGTGAGGGCAGGTAATTCACCACAGCATCCAGCAGAATTTGGACACCCTTGTTTTTGAAGGCGGAACCACAAAGCACGGGGACGATCGTTCCCGCAATTGTTCCCTTCCGCAGAGCTGTGCGGATCTCATGCTCCGTTAGCTCTTCTCCGCCCAAGTACTTCTCAATCAGTTCATCATTGGTTTCTGCGACAGATTCGACCAGCTTGGTGCGATACTCTTCAGCGAGGTCTTGCACATCTTCTGGAATATCAGTCTCCTCGACATCAGTCCCCAAATCGTTGGTGTAGAGATATGCTCGCATCCGAACCAGATCGACAATTCCTCTGAATACATCTTCAGTTCCAATCGGAATCTGAATCGGTACAGCATTGGTACGGAGGCGATCGCGGACTTGGTCGTACACCTTGAAGAAGTTTGCTCCTGTCCGATCCATCTTATTAATGAAGATGATTCGGGGTACCTTATAGCGATCGGCTTGACGCCACACCGTTTCGGTTTGAGGTTGAACTCCACCCACTGAGCAAAGCACAGTAATCACACCGTCAAGAACCCGCATCGATCGCTCAACTTCGATCGTAAAGTCTACGTGTCCAGGTGTATCAATAATGTTAATTCTATGCTCAGGCTCTCCGGCCATTGCCTGGTTAGGATTCTGGGGATCACGCCGAGTCCAGGATGTACTGATAGCAGCAGCAGTGATCGTGATGCCTCGCTCCCGCTCCTGTTCCATCCAGTCGGTTACAGCAGTTCCTTCATGAACCTCGCCCATCTTGTGAACCACACCGGAGTAGAACAAAATTCGTTCAGTCGTAGTAGTTTTGCCCGCATCAATGTGCGCGGCGATCCCAATATTTCGTACCCGTTCTAGCGGGATAGTACGTGCCACGGCTACCTCCTTAGTCTCTGGCGCAGATCCGAATTGACTGCATCTGTAAAGATTTTATACTTTTATTTCCGGTCAGGGTGTAGCTTTCGCAAATTTCGTAGCTTTAGTAGCGGTAGTGAGCGAAAGCCTTATTTGCCTCAGCCATCCGGTGAGTTTCTTCCCGCTTACGAATGGTACTGCCTGTTTCATTTGCAGCATCCATTAACTCGTTTGCCAATTTGCCCGCCATTGTGCGACCAGAGCGTTGCCGCGAGAACTGGGTTAACCACCGCAACGCAAGTGCTGTTCCCCGATCGGAGCGAACTTCCATTGGAACTTGGTAGGTTGCACCACCCACCCGACGTGCTTTCACTTCCACTAGAGGAGTAGCGTTCTTGACAGCCCGTTCAAACACTTCCAGAGGTTCTGAACCTGTACGCTCCTGAATGAGCTTGAACGCATCGTAAACGATGTGATATGCCAATGATTTCTTGCCGCTTTCCATCAGCCGAGACACCATCATGGTGACTAGACGGCTGCTGTGAACAGGGTCAGGCTGAATTGGGCGCTTTTGGATAACAGTACGACGAGACATAAAGTTGAGCCTTCTACAAATAAATCTTCAATGAAGCAGTCCGCTTAAAGTTACAGCTTAGCCTGCAATATCAAAACAGATGGGTCAAAGAGCATCAAGCCAGCCACTAGATGCAGATTCAACCCGACCTCGAACCATTCAGACCTTAGCCCATGATGAGAAGGTAAGAACA
>JAAUSF010000117.1 GCA_012033255.1 Cyanobacteria bacterium RU_5_0 | reverse complement strand
GTGTTTGAAATTCTAGCGGGGGCTGTCGTCGGAGCCGTGCCGCGCCGGGATCGCTGCCGTAACAGGCGATCGCGCCATTGCTACCGAAGAAGTCTTGGGGGGGACAGCCGCCGGGACGCTAGCAGGGGTGTTTTTGGGGGCGCAGTACGGTGACGTTGGTGGCGATCGACCCCAACACAGACCTGGATCTGACCTTAGATGCTCCGCTCGTGATCCGTTAAATCGGCTGGTGCAAGGGGGATGAAAAAAAAATTTCAGCCATTTTATTAGAAATTTTTCCTTAAAAATGGCATTAAATCCCTTGTCCTGTAAACATTTCAGCCATTTTACATCACAGTATCACCCAAGAAGATGATCCAAATAGGCGAAGCAGATTCGCAATTGTCGGCTTAAATTAGTAAAAGATAAGTGACGTTCATGGAATCGACCCAGCAGGGGGCTGCTGGGTTTTTTATAGGTTTAATAGATTTCATCAAGATAGTTATAGATAGTTATAGATAGTTATAGATAGTTATAGCGACAGCCACTTGGGTTAGGACGGGGTATAGGAGTTCCACCCCTGGCTGGGGGCGAAGCCCCCACACAATCGGCTCCGACTGGTTCCAGGACAGCATCCATGTATAGGAGTTCCACCCCTGGCTGGGGGCGAAGCCCCCACACCCCCTTTAATCTTTATGGCGACAGCCATAGCAGGTAATTTGCCAATACTTCATATTTCTGAGCCTCAGCCATATAAAGCTCAAATGAGGAGGGTGCTAGATTTGTAAAGCCCCCCAAACGACAAAAGGTGAGAGCATTGTTAGTCAACTCAGCACTCATTCTGCTAACCACCATTACTCTGCTGCGATCGCCTTTTTTCTTGCCATTCCAATCAGTGTTCTACTGATCGAGTGCCTCGCCGCCCTGTTGCCCAGCCGTAAACCGACAGACAGTCCTGATCCCCCCACACCCAAACTTGCCGTTTTGATGCCAGCCCACAATGAAGCGTTAGGCATTCGTCCGGTTTTAGAAGCAATCCTGCCGCAGCTGAGCGACCTAGATCGGCTAGTAGTTGTGGCGGATAACTGCACAGATGAGACGGCAACGATCGCTCGTAGCACTGGGGCCATCGTTACTGAGCGTCAAGATTCTGTTCGTCGAGGGAAAGGATATGCGCTCGACTATGGAGTCCGCTTCTTAGCCGCCGACCCGCCTGATGTGGTGGTGATTGTGGATGCAGACTGTCTTGTGGAGCAGGGAACGCTCGATCGCGTCGCCCGTAAAGCCGTCACCACTGGGCGACCTATCCAATCGCTTTATTTAATGGAGCAGCCTGCTAACCCAC
The DNA here is from genome assembly GCA_012033255.1 of Cyanobacteria bacterium RU_5_0. GTDB lineage: Bacteria > Cyanobacteriota > Cyanobacteriia > Elainellales > Elainellaceae > JAAUSF01. The sequence goes on along the minus strand of JAAUSF010000117.1, from coordinate 16,131 downwards.
AACCCAAAGATGCGGTGTCTGCGTTGGCGTTTATGGTCAAAAATTTAGTCCGTCCACGCGGGTTGGAATATCTGGGGATGCCCTGCCCCCTGACCGGAACAGGAATGGCTTTTCCTTGGGCAATTCTTCAAAAAGCCTCGCTTGCTAGCGGCAATATTGTGGAAGATATGCAACTGGGCATTGATTTGGCGATCGCGGGGACTCCGCCAGCCTTTTGTTCTGAAAGCAAAGTCATCGGACTTCTGCCTCAGCAAGAGCAAGCCGCTAAAAGCCAGAGAACCCGTTGGGAACATGGTCACTTACAAACGCTGCTGACCCAAGTTCCTAAGCTACTGAAAGCGTCCATTCAACAGAGACGGTTGGATTTGTTAGCGATCGCCCTTGACTTCTCGATCCCTCCCCTGTCCCTGCTGGTGATGATTTGGCTCACGATGATGGGGTTAGCCATAACAGCACGTTTCCTGGAAGTCTCAGCATTGCCAATGCTAATTTTTACTGGCGAAGGAATCCTGATGGCGATCGCGATTTTGAGTGCATGGGCAAAGTTTGGTCGGGCAGAGTTACCTGCGAAAACACTGTTGGCAATTCCGTTTTACCTGCTCTGGAAAATTCCCCTGTATCTCGCATTTATCGTCAAGCCGCAAACCAAATGGGTTCGTACCGAACGCGACGCTGTGAATGCTCCACCCTCCTAACACTCTGTCAATGTGAGTTGAGGAAGCTGATTAACGCAATGTGCAACTTTATGGCTACAAGCCTTGATTTCTGGTGGGGCAGGCAAGATGCCTGCCCTGATCTGGACGAGCGAGACACCCATCCCACAAGAGATGTAAAGAAGTTCACATGGCGTGAAGTATTAGTGCTTTATCCTCTCTACAACAAGGTTGAAATATCATGAAGAGTGAGTAAAGGTCTTCGATGAGAGCCTGTAATTCCTCTAGGCTATCCGCTAGCATCATGTTCGGAGCTAACCTGAACTCTTAGATAGTTATACGGATAGATTAATTATTTTTAACTAAAAATTTTCGATTTGCCTTTTCTTGAAATTCTTATCGAAATTGCACGTCGATCGATCAATAATTAGCGCCTTCAAGATTTACCAGTCGTCCGTTTACTGTTAAAATCTCATCCGATTTTAGTGGGTCATTTAATGATTTTAATGATTTGTTTATGCACTAGAAATCTGAGAACTTTAGTATCAGTACTGATACTAAAGAAGTGGTAGTCGAGAGGGTTTGATGAATAGTATTCCAACTGAAATTCCTGATGTCTTGATCATTGAGCCTCACGTCTTTGGAGACGATCGCGGCTTTTTCTTTGAGAGTTATAACGAGCAGACGTTCAATGAAAAAGCAGGGCTAACTATCCGGTTTGTTCAGGATAATCACTCGCGATCGGCAAAAAATGTTCTGCGTGGCTTGCATTATCAGATTCAGCACGCTCAAGGAAAGTTAGTGCGCGTAGTTTCTGGAGCCATCTTTGATGTCGCTGTAGATATTCGCAAAAGCTCTCCGACCTTCGGGCAATGGGTTAGCTGTGAACTGAGTGCCCAAAATAAGCGACAACTCTGGATTCCTGCCGGATTTGCCCACGGATTTCTAGCTCTTGAGGATGGAACAGAGGTGCTATATAAAGCGACAGACTATTATGCCCCTGCTCACGAACGATCGATCCTCTGGAACGACCCAGACTTGGCGATCGGATGGGATCTCACTGAAACGCCGATCATCTCTGGTAAAGATCAGGCTGGACAGCTTTTCAAGACGGCTGAGGTATATGCATGAATCGAATTTTGTTGATTGGTAGCAGTGGGCAAGTGGGTCGGGAGTTGCAGAAAACGCTGCCATCCTTGGGTAATCTCATCGGAGTCAGCCGTGAAACATTAGACCTGACCCAACTCGACCAGATTCGTCAGGTGATCCAAGAGGCGCAACCTGATTTGATCGTCAATGCAGCCGCTTATACGGCAGTTGACAAAGCCGAAACCGAAACTGAGCTAGCCAACCTCATTAACGCAGCCGCCCCAACTGTCATGGCAGAAGAGGCGCAGTGCCTAGGAACCGCCCTGATTCACATCTCCACCGATTATGTATTTGACGGTACTAAAAACACGCCCTACACCGAAGATGATCTGCCCAACCCGATCGGGCTTATGGCAAATCTAAGTTGCTTGGCGAAGAGGGAATCTGCCGAGTTCACGCGAATTCCCCTGACTTCCGCTATGCCATCCTCAGAACAGCTTGGGTGTATGGCGCATTAGGCAAAGGAAATTTCACGAAAACCATGCTGCGGCTAGGGGCTGAGCGAGATGAGGTTCGAGTTGTCACCGATCAGGTGGGCACTCCGACATGGGCGGCAGACATTGCCACAGCGATCGCCACTCTCTCTGTGCCCTTCCTCACCCCTGATCCTTCCCTCGACATCGACTATCCCCTTAGCGGAATTTATCACTTCACCAATAGCGGTGTTACTAGTTGGTATGATTTTGCTGTTGCCATCTTTGAAGAAGCACGAGCATTAGGGTTCCCAGTCAAGCTTCAGCGTGTTGTTCCCATTACCACTCCTGAGTATCCGACTCCTACGCAGCGTCCGGCATACTCTGCCCTCGCGTGGCAAAAGATTGCAAAAATCTTGAAATCTCCCCCTCCTTACTGGCGGCAGGGACTCCGAAATATGCTCACTGAACTCTATTCTCAAAGCCATGAAAGCAATTATTCTCTCCGGCGGTAAAGGTACTCGTCTCCGTCCACTCACCTATACGGGAGCCAAACAACTCGTCCCCGTCGCCAACAAACCCATCCTCTGGTATGGCATCGAATCGATCGTGGCTGCCGGAATCACAGACATTGGGATCATCATTAGTCCGGAAACTGGGGAAGAGGTAAAAGCAAAAACTGGGAACGGCGATCGTTTCGGGGCAACCATCACCTATATCCTGCAAGACAAACCCGCCGGACTTGCACACGCGGTCAAAATAGCGCAACCATTCCTGGACGATTCCCCGTTTGTCATGTACTTGGGCGATAACTTAGTACAGAGCGATCTGGATTTATTTCTGGAACACTTTAGGGTTAATAATCTAGATGCGCTGACTCTGCTTTGCCCCGTCGAAAACCCCAGCGCATTCGGGGTGGCTGAAGTGGATGAGAATGGACGATTGCTGCGGTTAGTTGAGAAGCCGAAGGTTCCACCCTCTAATTTGGCATTGGTCGGAGTTTACATCTTCTCCAACATCGTGCATGGGGCGATCGCCTCTATTCAACCGTCCGCTCGTGGCGAACTCGAAATCACTGACGCCATCCAGGCATTGATCGACCAGGGCAAATCCGTCGAAGCGCGGCAAATTCGCGGTTGGTGGCTAGACACCGGGAAGAAAGATGACCTGCTAGAAGCCAATCGCGTCATCCTCGATACATCCTGTCTCGACTCAAACAATCTCGGTGAAGTCGATGCTCAAAGCCGCATCATCGGACGGGTTCACATTGGTTCCGGCTCAAAAATCATCAACTGCACGATTCGTGGTCCAGTCATGATTGGCGACAACTGCCACCTGGAAAACTGCTTCATCGGACCTTACACCAGCATCGCTGATAACGTCCGTTTGGTTGAAGTCGATCTAGAACACAGCGTCATCCTGCAAGGAGCCAAAATCGAAAGCATTCATCATCGCATCGTGGACAGCCTCATTGGACAACGGGCACATCTGAAAGAAGCCACTTGCCGTCCCAAAGCCCTGCGATTCATGATTGGCGATGACTGCCAAATTGAGTTGAACTAGAGAAATGAAGAATGAAAAGTTAAAGCTATCATCCCCCCATCCCTTTCACTAGGAGACTATCGTGTCTTTTGACCAGGAGTTACGTCCCAGACAACCTCGTAAGCTAATTATTACGGGAGGAGCCGGATTTATTGGCTCGAATTTTGTCCATCACTGGTGTCAGCAGTATCCGGGCGATCGCGTCGTTGTTCTGGATGCCCTGACCTATGCGGGAAACCGCAAAAATTTAGAAGATTTAGAGGGACGGGCAAATTTCCGATTTGTGGCAGGGGATATTTGCGATCGTGCCCTAATTGACCGTTTGCTGAAGGAAGAGGGAATTGATACGATCGCTCACTTTGCGGCTGAATCCCATGTCGATCGATCGATCCTCGGTCCCGGAGAGTTTGTTCGGACTAATGTCGTTGGCACGTTTACCCTGTTAGAGGCGTTTCGGCACCATTGGATCGAGAACGGACGACCCAATGATTATCGCTTCCATCATGTCTCCACGGATGAGGTGTATGGCAGTTTAGAACCGGATGATCCGGCATTCAGCGAAACAACATCCTACGCGCCAAATAGCCCTTATTCGGCATCTAAAGCGGGTAGCGATCACCTGGTTCGGGCATATCATCATACCTATGGCTTGCCCACCCTGATCACCAACTGTTCCAATAACTACGGTCCCTATCACTTCCCAGAAAAACTGATCCCACTGATGGGTATCAATATCTTGTTAGGGAAGCCGCTTCCAGTCTACGGAGATGGACAAAACATCCGGGATTGGCTGTATGTGGGCGATCATTGCAGTGCGTTGGATGTCGTGCTCCATAAAGGAACGGCTGGTGAAACCTATAACATTGGTGGCAATAACGAAGTCAAGAATATTGATCTAGTTCACAAGCTCTGCGAACTCATGAATGAGCTAGCCCCCGATTTGCCGGTTCGTCCGGCGCAAAATTTGATCACGTTTGTCAAAGATCGTCCAGGACACGATCGCCGCTATGCCATTGATGCCACCAAAATTCGCACGGAACTCGGATGGAGTCCATCTGTCACGGTCGATCAGGGGTTGCAGCGAACGGTCGAATGGTTCTTGTCTCATCAAGACTGGTGGCAACCGCTCCTGTCGAAAGAGTATCAGGAGTATTACCGCAAGGTTTACGCCTGAACCCAGTTTTAGAGTGTGAGGATCGTCCTTAAAAACTAGGGAGGAATCCATGAATTTCAATTTCCTTCGACTCAATGGCATCCAAAAGTCAGTGGTACTCGTTGCCCTGTTTGCGGTTGCCCTATCGCTGGTTTTAGTCTTCTCCAGATCATCAGAACTGCTGGAGCCGAGCGAACCGATCGCTCTTTCTTCAGAGCCCAGTGATGCGATCGCTCTTGCCTCCGTGAATTGTCTGGACACGCCAACCGCGACTTCTGTACAGTCGATCGGGCTGGATGATTTGGCGATCGGCACGAACCTGACCAGTGTTGTAGATTGGTCTACGGAAATTCCATTCATTGATGCATTTAAATCCGCACGGCAGTGGATTCCTCAGTGTGAATCAAATGAACCAGGCTGTAATGGAGGATGGTCAACGGAAGAGGACAATAAACTGGAGTTGGATGAACAAGGCTGGGTCAAATCCATTCCGGCACCGGACGAGCCGCCGGAATTTACTCGCGTCGGAACGCTACTGCTGCGCGAAATCGAAGGAAAATATTCGGGTGGGCAATATGTTGTCCTTTACGAGGGTGAGGGGACGATCGAATATAAGTTTGATGCCCAGAAGGACGAAGCCACCTCCCGCCCTGGCCGAGATGTGCTGAATGTCACCCCGTCTGGTGGCGGTATTTTCTTGCAAATTACCGCAACTGATCCAAATAAGACTGGAAATTATATTCGTAATATTCGCGTGATTCCGATTCAATATGAATCGACTTACCAAACGGAAATCTTTAACCCAACGTTCCTCGATCGCATCAAGCCCTATGCCGCCCTTCGCTTCATGGACTGGATGCAAACCAATAACTCGGAACAAAGCGAATGGGCAGACCGACCCCAAGTGGATGATGCGTCCTACGCCCTCAGAGGGGTACCCGTTGAAGTCATGATTGCGCTGGCAAACCGGATTGGCGCGAATCCGTGGTTCAATATGCCGCACAAAGCAACGGATGAATACATGACCAATTTTGCTCAAACGGTCAAAACCTGCCTCGACCCTGGATTGAAAGCCTATGCGGAGCTATCGAACGAAGTCTGGAACTGGCAGTTCCAGCAGGCACACTATGCTCTAGAGCAAGGCAAAGCCAGATGGGGAGAGGATAAAGGCGATGCGTTCATGCAGTGGTATGGTATGCGAACCGCGCAAATGTCCGATATTTGGAAACACGTGTTTAGTGATCAACCCGATCGCGTCGTCTCTATTATGGGAACGCAGACGGCATGGCTGGGGCTAGAAAACAGCGCCTTAGATTGCTCTCTTTGGGTTGCAGAAGGAAATGCCCCTTGCTATCAGCATAATATTGATGCCTTTGCGATCGCCGGATATTTCAGTGGCAAACTCAATCAAGACCAGCATCGAGGCACTGTCGAATCCTGGTTAACTGATGCAGATGGCGGGTTTGGCAAAGCAATTACCCAACTGCGGGATGGCGGTTTGCTGGCAGGTGATGGATTGGATGATACACTCCCTGGTGTGACAAACTTATTCCAATATCACCTGCAAGTGGCGCAATCTAAAGGGTTACGGTTGGTTGTCTATGAAGGAGGGCAACACTTGAATAGCCCAGACAGCGAGAAGCTCATCCAGTTTTTTATTGAGTTAAACCGCCACCCAGAAATGTATAACTTATACACCGATCTGCTGAACCGATGGAAAGCCGATCGCGGTACCCTGTTCATGCATTTTGCCGATGTGGGGTTACCGGGTCGATGGGGCAGTTGGGGCGCACTGGAATATGTCGGTCAAGAGAATTCTCCCAAATATGATGCGCTCATTGATTTCATGAATCAGAACACCCAGGGAGGTCAATCATGAGTCGAGTTGGGTTAATTGCGATCGGACGAAACGAAGGAGAGCGGTTACGCCAATGTTTAACTTCAGCAATTGCCCAACAGGTGGCTCAAGTGGTTTACGTCGATTCTGGCTCAACTGATGGCAGCGTTGAGATGGCTCGATCGCTTGGTGTGGATGTCATTGAACTGGATCTGTCGATTCCCTTTACAGCCGCACGCGCCCGAAATGCCGGATTCGCCCGACTCCTGGAACTCGATCCTCAACTGGAATTGGTGCAATTTGTCGATGGCGACTGCGAAATCGTGCAAGGCTGGATCGATCGTGCCCAACACGAATTAAATGCCCATCCCGATGTTGCCGTTGTCTGTGGGCGGCGGCGAGAACGCTATCCGGAGCGATCGATCTACAATCGCTTGTGTGATATCGAATGGGACACACCCGTGGGTGAAGCCAAAGCCTGTGGTGGCGATGCGATGATGCGCGTCAAGGTGGTTCAGCAAGTCGGCGGCTACAACCCCACTCTCATTGCAGGCGAAGAACCTGAATTGTGCGTTCGGTTACGTCAGCAAGGATGGAAGATTCTGCGAGTCGATGCCGAAATGACGCTCCATGATGCTCAGATGCTCCACTTCAACCAATGGTGGAAGCGCGTCCTGCGGGCAGGTCATGCCTATGCAGAAGGGTCATGGCTCCACGGTCGCAGCCCTGAGCAACATTGGCTCAAGGAAAGCCGGAGCATCTGGCTCTGGGGGTTGCTGATTCCGTCGATCGCCGTCGGATTCGCCTGGTTGACTCACGGTTGGAGTCTACTGCTGCTAAGCACATATCCACTAACAACCTATCGAATTTATCGTTATGGAACGCAGCGCGGTTTCAAATCTAACGATGCGTTTCTCTATGCAGTGTCTTGCGTAATTGGCAAGTTTCCCGGGGCGTTAGGGCAGCTTAAGTTTCATTGGCATCGTTTGCTAAGACAACAGAACCAGCTAATTGAATACAAGTGATAAGATCACATTCATGAAATTTTACTACCTGTAAATTTTTTGTTGATTTTGCCATCGGTCGGGACAAACCCACGTGTCTGCCCTCTAAACTAAAGTTCTAGCTAAAAGCTCAAACCCATTAGAATGGGTTAATCCTGATAGGCATCTGGCCTACCCTGATCTGGACAGGCAGGACACCATTGGTGTCAAGTTAAGAAAAGCTTGATGCGTAAGTTTTAGAGTAGAGAGATATGTCGATTCAAGTTTACGGAATTCTTAACTGTAGTACGTGTAAAAAAGTATTCCAATGGCTAGACAAAAATGGAATTGTGTATGAGTTTATCAATACCAAAGAGCATCCGCCAAGCCGCGAGATGATTGCAGATTGGGTCAACACGCTGGGTTCCAAACCGATGCGGAATACCTCCGGGCAGGCTTATCGAGCATTGGAAGATGAAAAAAATATCTGGACAGATGAACAATGGATTGAAGCATTCGCCAACGATGCCATGTTGCTCAAACGCCCGTTATTTGTGAAGGATGGAACGGCGATCGCGGTTGGCTTCAAAGATGAAGGTGCCGTTCGAGAAAAACTCCTTTGAGCAACGCGAATCAATTTCTGAACAAAATGTGATGATGGTAATTATGGAGAGACTATCCCCTGAGAAATGAAATGGTGAATCGATCGTTGAACATAAACCCTTGAAACAGTGAAACGTGAGTCTTGCCGATCGCTCATCTATCCCCTAACCTATGATTGAAGGGCTTCAGAGAAATAACGGTTATGACAGAAGCGAGAAATGTGTTGGGTGGAAGACTGGAACTTTGCTGCACCTCTCCAATGACTGGATTTTATCGGGATGGTAAATGCAGCACAGGAGCAGGGGACATGGGCGCTCATGTGGTCTGCGCCCAAGTGACAGATGAGTTTTTGAAATTCACCAAAGTACGGGGCAATGACTTGTCTACGCCGATGCCCATGTTCGATTTTCCAGGATTGAAAACAGGCGATCGCTGGTGTCTGTGTGCCTCTCGCTGGAAAGAAGCCGTTGATGCTGGCGTTGCTCCGCCTGTTGTCCTCTCAGCGACCCATGCCTCAGCAGTGGAGTATGTTTCGTTGAATGAACTGAAGCAACATGCGATCGACTTTAGCGAAACCTAAGTAATCCTGATTTCTGAACATTTTGAATATCATATAGCAATCCCAAATCAATTGTGAAAAACCCAAAGGGGTTTGGGACTTCGTCCCCAAGGAGGGGGCCCTGCCCCCTCCACCCCCTTCTTACACATGATTTAGGGCTGCTATAGCTTGGTTGGGCATTCACCCGACGCCCCATTTTTGTATCATCGAACACTGCCAGATTTTCTGGTTTTCTAAGGTGCAAAAGCCATTGGCTAGAAGTTAAAGCACTTCTGATTTTAGCTTCGCTAATGGTAAATACAAAAGCTTTCGCCATCCTGGGACATAAGCACGTTTGCGAAATACATCATAGTTGTTATGCTCGATCACATTTAAAATTCCCCGGTAGAGCATCAAGGCTGACCAAACCGGGAAGCGGGCATCAAGACTGAGCAGGCTAATTCCTTTCTCGGCATCTGCAAACAATTGGCGTGCCCGTTTGATTTGGAAGCGCATTAGCTCCCGCCAGCGATCGTCTACCACACCATTGAATAAATCTTTCTCAGTATAGTTGAACCGAGCTAAATCCTCTAAGGGAATATAAATGCGTTCACGACGGGCATCTTCACCAACATCCCGCAGAATATTGGTGAGTTGATTAGCAATTCCAAGGGCGATCGCTTCTTGCTCCGGATTAGATTTCAATTGGTTTTGCGACCAGGGTGCTGAGTGTTGGGTAACATCCACACCCATAACGGCGGCCGACATCAAGCCCACGGTTCCAGCAACGCGATAGCAGTAAAGTTCTAGTTCCTCAAACGTCTCATAGCGACTGCGATACAAGTCCATGCGCTGTCCAGCAATCATGTCGCGGAAGGGCTGAATGCTGATCGGGAACCGCTCTAGGGTGTCTACCAATGCCACATCAAAATCATCGATCGGCTGTCCGGCGAAAATGGATTCCAGATTTTCTTCCCACTGATCGAGCGTGGCATCGGTAGTTGTCTCTGCCCCCTGTCCATCAACCAGTTCATCAGTGCGACGGCACCAAACATAAATCGCCCAGATCGCTCGACGTTTCTCCTCCGGCATCAACAACGTGCCGATGTAGAAAGTCTTAGAATACTCTGCGGTAATCTGGCGACAACGTTCGTAGGCATCCTCCAGGGAAGCCAGAGTAGTTACAAGAGGAGATTCATGGGAAGATTCAGGCAATTGCAGCATTACATCGCAATCAAGGGGTTAACTTCGGAGCAGTTACATCGGAGCAATCAGCGATTAGCAGTCAGCTATCAGTTATTCTCCTATGGAGGTGCTACGAAAACAGCAACGATCAAATAGGAATCTATTAGTTATCCATAAATCTGAGAGCAGTAACTAAAACCGCTTCTTATGGTAATGCCGTTTGTAAATCTTTAGAGGGGCTAGAAGAGTCCATGGATCGGTGGCTATGAATGGCTTGTGCGGTCAGTTTACCAGACAATACAGCCCCTTCCATACTGGCTAAATAACGTTGCATCGTGAAATCTCCTGCCAGAAAGAAATTGGGGATGGGAGTCACCTGGATGGGACGGTGCTGCTGACAACCGGGAGTCGCTTTATACACCGATCGCGGCGTCTTAACCACTTTATACTTTAACAACCTCGCCGGATTCTCTGTGCCAAAGTGATCGGGGAACAGCTTCTCAAGCTCGACCAGGGTAACTTCTACAATCTCTTCATCAGACTTAGTGATCCAATCTTGAGCAGGAGCCAAGACCAGTTCTAGCATTGAGCGATCGGGGTTTTCATATTCGCGACATGTATTGCTCATGTCCGCGTAGACGCTGAGCAGGGGCGATCGGGAGAACAACAGATGATCGACATCCGTGAGCTTGCGATCGAACCACAGGTGCAGGTTAATCACCGGAACCCCTTCCAGCCCATTCAGTTTTTGGAAATACTCCATTTCCTTCCAAGGAATAGGCAGTAAAACTTTCAACGGGTCAACGGGCATCGCAGACACATACACATCTGCCGTAATCTCATAATCGGGTGCGCCAGCCAATCCACGCATCAAGAAACCGCGAACCATATTGTCTTCGTTCAGCAAAATTTCCTTAAGAGGGGCATTCAGCCGAACTTCACCGCCTCGTTCCGTGATGTAATCTACCATCGGCTGACACAGCCGTTCAGGTGGTGAACCATCTAGAAATGCCATTTTTGAGCCATTCTTCTCTTGCAAAAAGCGATTCAGCGCCGTCAGAACGACCGTTGATGAGATTTCATTGGGATTGATAAAATTCAGTGCTTTCGCCATCGCAATGAAAACTTCTTTCTCAACTCGTGGTGGCACATTTTGCTTCTTCAGCCATTCAGAAAAAGAGTATTGATCCATCTCTTCAACATATCTTTGCCCCTGGATCATTGCCGGAATCAAGCCAATTCCAAAGCGGATCTTTTCCCCCCAAGTCAGCATGTCGTTGTTGCGGAGGATCGCTATGATGCCATTCCAGGGAGCCGGAATATCGGGAAAATCAAACCGCGAATAGGTTCCAGGCACATCAGGCTGGTTGAAGATCATCGTATGCTCTTTCCATTGCAGCCGATCGTCAATCCCAAGCTCCTTCAAGAGTTGGAGCATATTGGGATACGCCCCGAAGAAGATGTGTAACCCCGTCTCATACCAGTCACCGTCTTCATCTTTCCATGCCGCTACTTTGCCGCCCAACACATCTCGACGCTCCAGGACGATCGGTGTATGTCCAGCATCGGTGAGATATTTGGCACAAGAAAGCCCTGCTAGTCCTGCTCCAGCGATCGCAACTCGCATTTAACGCTACTTTCCTCTGAAATACTGATGGTTCTTGACTCTCATATTATATGTTGCAAACTGTTACATATCGATCACTCGCGTGAGTCAAGATCTTTCTCTTCTCCCGTTCAAGCGACTCAATCGATCGCCACTTTCCGAATCAAAATCCGCATCAGCTTACCAGGAACCGGAGCAGGCAGGAGACGGCTCCATTCAGGAAACTCGGCAAATCTCAATTCATGCAGCCTATAAACGATCCGATTGATCCCTTTACGAGAACCGATCACCAGAATTTTGACCGACTCTCGATCTTTTAATTCGGCTGGATCTGCTAGTTGCGATTGAGAAGTAGCTTCTGAGTCAGTAATGACATCAAGCAGAAGCATCAGGTTAAAAGACTGGTCAGATTCAACATGGAGAGGTTGATCAGTATCAGGGATAAAGCTTGCAGGCATCGGAAGTTTTCCTATTGCAGTTATTCCAATTAGTTACAAGCTCAATTCTACTATAACTAATCGGAAAATATAACTATTTGGAAAGATTTACTCCGGTGTGACCATTTGGAACAATCGGGGGCATGGGAAAAGCAGGTAAATCCCTTAAACAGGTGTTGGAAACCTACGATATCAGCCAGAATCGCTTGGCGATCGCAATGGGCATTCGAGCCGCCAACGTCAATCGTTGGGTCAATGAAGTCAGAGATCCAGGGGCAGAAACGCTCTTGGAAATCCGAAACGGCTTACGAAAAATCGATCGCGCTGCCTCAGACGAGTTTATTCGGCTATACTTGGCTGACTCAGAGGTGGCTGACTCAGAGGATGAGTGAGACTGCACTCATTTCTCCGGTTCTCTTCTGAAGGTATGGAAGAATATCATTAATAGTTGCAAAATGCAATTGAAGTAACCTATTTCGATCCATGATCACAGGGTGGCGATCGTTCAAAAAATGGCTTAACCAACGGCTCTGGTTAGGTCTGCTACTGCTAGGACTCTTTTCCCTCAGTGCCGTTCTCCTCCTCGGACACCTCAGATCGCATTTGACCGCTTCTCCAACTCTCCCGTCTGCCCCTCCCTCGATCGCCACTCCCTCCCCCATCGTCGCTCCCTCGTCACCTACCGCTCCCCTCACCCCTTCAAAGCAAGTCGGTGGGGTAACTCAATCGCCAGATACCGAACCCTCTGTCACCGAGGAGGAGCAAGCGGCTCAGGAGAGAGCCAAGGCAGAATTGCTGGCATCACGGGCATCGATCGATTCAGTCGTGGACATGCAGGTGGCGATCGCGCTTGCCAAATCCGAAGTAACGGTGGCGGTTTCCAGCGATTCACGGTTGCTGAATGAAACCGGAGAAGCCATTCAGACCCTTACCCCCGGAGCCGCCTACATCGCACAAGCTGATGGAGCATCCATTCTGTTTGATGGTGCGTCAATGGGACAGTTTCTCTGGGTTGAGCCGCCGATCGATGGCGTATTCCAACTCGGCAACCGCACCTATCGCGGGCGACTCTTGCTAGCTTGCGCGGAAGGGAAACTGTGGGCAGTGAATTATGTCAGCATGAAAAACTATCTCAATAGCGTCGTCCCTAGTGAAGTCTCTCCCAGTTGGAATATGGAGGCACTCAAAGCCCAAACTGTCGCGGCTCGTTCCTATGCGTTGACCTATTATTTTCATCCCGTGAATTCGCTTTATCACCTCGGAGATGACGAATATTTTCAGGTCTATAGCGGCGTAGCTACCGAAGCCGATCGCACCCGTGAAGCGATCGATGCAACTGCCGGAGAGTTTGTCAGCTACCAAGGTGGAATCGTCGAATCGTTGTATGCCGCCTCCGATGCGATCGTCGCTGAAGCCTTTCAGGGTAAGGGGATGAGCCAGTTAGGGGCACTTAGCCTTGCCGAACAGGGATATCCCTACGATCGGATTTTGTCTAACTACTATCCGGGCACGAGCATCGGTAAAATTGTGCAAGATTTTTAGGGGGCTACAACGGTAAAAACTGAACCTGATTTGCAAACTCTTCAGGATTACCCGCCTTAGCAATCATTTCGAGATCACGTACACAATCGCCGATCGAGACATCTCTTTGACGGGCATAGATGACACCCGGGAAATTGATCCCCTCAAATTGCCGACGCTGTGCCTCAAATTAAATCTTATCGGCTTGAGGTAAGGTCGTTTGCATCACCAGGCAATTTTGACCATCCACTTGCAAGCGATATTCCACCCGATCCATCAAGCGATTGAGGATTAGCCAGCCATAGCCTCCTTCCTGGCGATCGTCCGGCTCTGGTGGAAGATAAGTAGACAAATCGTAGCCCTTCCCGTGATCCCAAATTTCCAGGTGCAAATCCTGATCGCGCAGTTCTAACCGGATTAAGACGGGCAGGTTGGGCTGATTCCGGTGGGCATGACGCACCACATTTGAGTATGCCTCTACCAACACCAGGCGCAACCGAGCCGATTGCCGCGTCCAGTCTACCCGATCGCGTAATTCGACCTCCAGAGATCCGAGCAACCAGTTCTCAACGATCGTCAAAAATTTGAGATCACTTGGGACATTTAGTTCAGTTCTCATTGACTACAGAACCTCCAGAGAAAGAATAGTTTGGTCGTCCTCCTGGACTGGATTATGCGCCTGAATAGAAGCTAGCAACTCATACAAATTCAGCTTACCCTGCTGTTGAGCCAGCAATTCCCAGAGTCCACTCTGCTTCAGCATTGAGCCATTGTTTGCTCCATTTGCAGAAGGATTGATGATAGTCGCTTCGGTAATTCCATCACTCGTGAGCAATAACACCTCACCCGACTTTAAGGTTAAGCGGCCTGCTTTCGCGTTCCAAACGGGCAAAATACCGAGTGGCACTCCCCGGACTGTCAAATAGTTGGATTCAGGAGCGATCGCCTCGCCTGGAATAGCATGTGCAACCCGTGCATGTGACCAAACCAACGGATAAACATGCCCCGCATTGGCGTAAACTAACTCATGAGTCGCTGGACTATAGTGGGCTAAGACCATCGTGATAAAGCAATTACTCCCCACTAATTCCTCCGATAAGCTGCCATTCAAATTTTGCAGCACGATGTTTGGCTCTGGCAGCGTTTCTTGAGACAGTTCGCGTCGCAGCAGTGAAATAGCACTCGCCATAAATAGGGCCGCCGGGACCCCTTTGCCTGAGACATCGCCTACAGCAATCCAGACATTGCCCTGGGGATGCACATAAACCTCGAAGAAATCTCCTCCCACTTCACGAGCAGGCGAGCAATGTGCCTGCACTCTGACATCAGCAGATGTAGACCAACTCTGGCGCAGCAGATTCATTTGAATCTGACGAGCAACAGCCAGTTCTGTCCGCATCTGTTCAGTTTGTTTCTGGATGCGCTGATAGAGTTTTGCCTGAGAGATCGCGAGAGCCGCTTGCTCAGCCACCCCTTGAATCAGTTGCATTTCTTCCTGAAACCAGGCGTGATCATGCCCCTGCTTGTATAGCATCAAGATTGCGAAGGCTTCCTGCTGATAAGTTAGCGGAACAATCAATTGTGTGTAGGGATTTTCTGCTTTTGCTTTAATAAGTTGAATTTGGCAATTTTCTAGAGAGGAGGGAAGGGGGTGAGAGGGTGAGGGGATGAGGGGGTAGGGGGTAGAGCCATTACTATTGTGGGTCTGCGGAGCGATCGTCTGCGAATAGTAAAATGTCTCTGATGAAAGACTTGAGGCTTTCCCTACACAAGTTTCGACTGGATAGAGAATGCAGGTATCAGCCGTGAAGGTTTTGCCGATCGTGTTTACCACCGTCTGAAGCATACTGTGATAATCCAACGATTCTCGGATGTCAGTTGTTACCGCATTAAAAATAGATTCTCGTCGCAGGGCACGGTGTAATTCATTCGTCCGCTGTTTAACAACTCGATAAGTGTCTGCCGCCTGTTCCACGACTGTCTTCAATTCATCTGGATTCCAGGGCTTCGTGATGTATTTGAACACCTTACCGGCATTGATCGCTCCCACCAGATCCTCAACATCGGTATAGCCTGTGAGCAGAATCCGGATTGTGTCAGGGAAGCGATCGACTGTTTGGCTGAGAAACTCTGTTCCATTCATCCGGGGCATCCGTTGGTCGGAGATAATGATCCCCATTTCCCCTTCTTGGTTTAGGATTTCTAGTGCCTTAAATCCACTCTCGGCTTTAAAGACCTCAAAATCACGTCGGAAAGTTCGGTACAGCAAATCCAGGTTGTCCGACTCATCATCCACTACCATTAACCTGAGTCTGCTCCCACTCACCCCAGCCATAGTTACTCCACTTGCTTTAGTGTGTTGCGATGCTCCTTTGGAGATGCTCTGCGAAGTTTAACTTGTCATCATCTGAACAGGTCTGCAATCAAATTACCCAAAATGGACGACTCGTAACAAGGATGAAGGATGAATTAGATCTTCACCCCCATTCCCCATTCCCCATTCCCCATTCC
>JAAUSF010000116.1 GCA_012033255.1 Cyanobacteria bacterium RU_5_0 | reverse complement strand
TCCCCCCATCCCCCCATCCCCTTACCCACCTTGACACTCAAGGGCAAGCCCAAATGGTTGATGTCTCCGCCAAGGCGACATCAATCCGATCGGCGATCGCGATGGGTCGAGTTCGGATGCAATTGGCAACATTTGAGGCGATCGAATCGGGTAATGCGCCAAAAGGCGATGTATTGGGAACGGCGAGAGTAGCTGGCATTATGGCGGCTAAACAAACGGCACAATTGATTCCGCTTTGTCATCCGCTCCCGTTGCAAAAAGTCGAAGTTCAAATTACGCCTGACCCCAATTTACCGGGCTATCACATTCAAGCGGAGGTTAAAACAAAAGCAGAAACAGGGGTGGAAATGGAAGCACTGACGGCGGTTTCGGTTGCCGCTCTCACCCTCTATGACATGGCGAAAGCCTTAGAGAAATCGATTCAAATTGAGGCAATTTACTTGCTGCATAAGACAGGAGGCAAGTCGGGAGATTACTCTCGCTCGGAGGAACCGACCCATCCTTGAGTTACAGCGGTTTCCAGTAGGATGGGCACTGCCCATCAGATCATAAAACAGTCCCCAGTTCTCAGCCCTTTTCAGACAGGTTCTTAGGCAGGCATCGTTTTACAATTGAGAGATGGCATCTGCCTGTCTGCTCTATCGTTGATTCCTCGTAAACCTATGCCTCCCCGTTGGCCCCGACAACCGACTCGTTATGATCCGGCTTACCGTAAGCTAGACGATCGCATGAATTTCGCTTTACACGTCGCCATTTTTGCGGCAATCAATTCTGGGATTTGGTTCGTCCGCACATTTCAGAACGCGAATTGGACGTGGACAGTTTGGTTTACTGGGATCTGGTTGTTCGCTCTAGTTGCCCATGCCGTGTACATCTTTGCGATCGCAGATTATTCTGATTCCTCTACTCCCTCGTCGTCTCAAAAAGGATAAACAGGAGGCATAACCCCAAATGGCAAACTCAACTGAAGCGATCGAAAAACTGGCAGCGTCGATCGGTGAAAATGTCTACATCGACGTAGCCAAGTGGCACCTCTATCTGCGAGATGCTCACTTGCATACCGTTCTTGCCGAACAACTCTATCCCTTACTCACCAGAGATCGATTAGAGGAAGCTCAAGTACTCAACGTTTTGAAAGGAATCCAGGTTAAACTCGGCGGCGGCAAACTGGAAGTCACCCTAGCCGATCTCCTGCCCATGCAGTCTCAGGTTCACCTGATGGATGTTTTGGAAGACTATCAACGCAATTTGTA
Source organism: Cyanobacteria bacterium RU_5_0 (assembly GCA_012033255.1). Lineage (GTDB taxonomy): Bacteria > Cyanobacteriota > Cyanobacteriia > Elainellales > Elainellaceae > JAAUSF01. The sequence continues at coordinate 16,261 of JAAUSF010000116.1, read as the reverse complement.
GTAGGGGCAAACCACCGTTCACCTGTACACAATACTGTGTAAAAACTGTGTAAAAAATGCAATCAATATAATCAATACTGGGTTCCAGATTTGCGGTGCTGTATAGCTGTTACACCGGCAGGTTCTAGCACCTTGCCGTTATCTACGGTGGCATAGAGCAGCCAATGATCGCCGCATTCCATCCGATTTTGGATAGTGCATTCCAGGTAGGCTAACGCTTCATCCAAGATGAGGCAGCCATTGGTGGTTGGATGTTTCATAACGTCAGCAAAGCGGTTCTCAACCGGGATCGATTTTTGGAAGTGTCGCTGGAGATTGCGCCCTTCCTTAAGGATGTTGAGGACAAACGAATTCCCTGGATTAGGCAATTCTTCTTGGTCTTTGGCAACCGTGATCGTGAGTCCGGGTGGGTTAAATGTAGCTTGAGAGACCCAGGAGGTTAAGAATCCTCGATCGATGCCGTTTTGATGAGTCGTGATGACGCAAAGAGAGCCTGTGATCCGTCCGATGGCTTGTTCCGTGCGATCGCTTTGCACTTCCAATTTAGATTGGCGAACAGTCCGAATTCGCTTCATTTTCTTCAACGCCTGTACGAATTCTGCTCCAGCCAACTCGCATTCATGGAGGGTTTCTTCGGTTGGTTTGAACTTGACGCGAATGGGTTCAAAGCCAAATACATACCCCGCATCTTGCAGTTTATTTTGTAGCAGGTCGATCGCCTCCCCACTCCAGCCATAAGAGCCAAACACACCTGCTAATTTGGTTTTAGCCGCCGTTGAAAGGGTGATGCCCAGTGCCGTTTGGATCTGGGTCGGCGCATGTCCGCCGAGCGTCGGAGAGCCAAAGATAAACCCATCACAGTGTTCTAGTGCAGTTGTAATTTCAGATGGATTAGCAAATTCGCAGTTAATGGACGTGACAGCCGCACCTGCCTGAACTAATCCTTGGGCGATCGCGCTTCCCATTGTTGCCGTATTTCCATAAGCAGATGCATACAGCAACGCCACGTTGAGATCTTGCTCTTGCTGACGTTCACACCAATAGCGGTAATCAAATGTGAAGCGACTAATGCTGTAGCGCACTAAGGGACCGTGACCCGTAGCATAAATTTTTGCCGCTCCTGAAAAGGGAGCCAGCTTATCGAGTGCGGTTTCAACCTGGCGAAACTGGCTAGCATGAATGCAATCGAAGTAATAGCGGCGATCTTCATCCCATTGTTTCCAGTTTTGATCAAAGATGGAATCGTCGCAAATGTGGGTGCCAAACAACTTATCGGTGTAAAGAATGCGCGTCGCTGGGTCGTAGGTACACAATCCGTCGGGGTGGCGAGGTGTCGGCGTCGGGATGAACTGCAATTGATGTCCTTGACCTAGATCGATCGTTTCTTCGCTGTTTGCCACATAGATCCGCAGTTTTCGCTCTGGAAAAGCCGATCGCAATGCAACTTCTGCTGCTCGCGTACACACGAAGGTGATTTGGGGCGCAACTTCCATCCCCAGCAGAGCTTTCAACGTCACACAGCGATTAGGATTGATATGCCCTAAAATCACGTAGTTGATCCGTTGCAGATAAACGTGGTGCGCGAGTTCTTCAATGAAAACTTGCGTGAACGATTCTCCAGGAGGATCAATCAGTGCCGTTTTATCTGCCTGAATCAAATAGGAATTGGCGGTAGTGCCTCGCTGTCGGGCATACTCGATTTCAAACTTGAGCCGATCCCAGGTGCGCGATCGCAACACGGTTGTATTGGCTCCAATTTCGGCAACTTGAACATCGCGGGGTTTGATGTCTGACATAGGTGGAAAGGATGAAGAATGAAGAGCAAGTGAACTCTGGGTTTAGGGTTTACCAGGGTCAAGACAAAGCTGGATAGACTCACACATCAAGACAGGGAGGGGTAAGAGAAGGAGGAAGAAAAGAAAGACACGAGGATGATCTCATCTGTCTCTTCATCCTTTCATCCTTCATCCTCCATCAATAGTGGTTCCCAACCTTCCGATGGTGTATGGCGGTCAGGCTGTCTAGCTTTGAGACGCGCCCCGTATCAACGTGGCTGTAAACAATCCAGTGATCGCTGCATTCCATCCGGCTAATGACTTCACACTCTAGATAAGCAAGTGCCTCTCCCAGGATGGGCGACCCATTGGTAGCAGGATACGTTTTGATTCCGGCAAACCGATCGCCTCCCGGTGGAAATCGCTTCAGGAAGTGCTTCATCAAGCCCTGATAGTTCCCTTCTTCCAGGATGTTGAGGACAAAGCGATCGCCGACATGCATGAAAGATTCGATCGCCCGATCTTTGGCAACGGCAATGGTAATTCCCAAGGGTTTCATGCTTGCCTGCGCCACCCAGGATGCCAGCATCGCACTGGAGATATCGCCTTTCTTCGCCGTAATGATGTAAAGACCGCCACTCAGCCGACCCAATGCTTTATCCAGGTCGTTATCCATCGCTTTCATCTGCTTAACAGCCCGATCGCGAGTCAACCATTGCCCTAAGTCAGTTCCCGCTTCTACACACAACTGATAAGTGACTTTCCCTGGCGTTTCTTTGATCAAAATGGGCGGAAAGGCTTCCCGTACCCCAATTTCCTGGAACTGATTTCGCAACGGATAAACCGATTCATCATCACTGCCACCTGCCTCGAATAAGCCAAATGCCTGCTTAGAGTTAGCAGCCGCCAGGATCGTACCCAACGCCGCACGAGTAGCAATCGCCAGGTCGCCCGATTGAGGTGGCATGCCAATCACGATGCCACTGGCAAGGTTGACCATCTCAGTGACTTCTTGAGGGTCAGTGTTTTTCAGGTCAATCAGTTCAACCGCAACACCAGTTTTGAGGATGCCCTGACCGATCGCCTGCGCCAACTCATCCCCATATCCATAATCGCTGGCATAAAACAGCGCAACAGTGGTTTCTGCTTTTGCCTGCTCTTGGCTCCAAGTCCGATAGCGCCCTACCAGATCGGCAATGTTGTAACGAAGCAAGGGACCATGCCCAGTTGCGATCGTCTGAATTTCTGGTAAGTCACCCATCCGCTTCAGTGCAGCGAGAACCGATCGCGCATTTGGACCCATCAAGCAATCGTAGTAAAGCTTATAGTCGGGTTCGATCAGTTCCAGGTCTTCGTCGTAAGTGTGATCGTCGCAATAGTGCATCCCGAAGACATCGCACGTGTAGAGAGTGCCCGTTTTGTGGTCGTAAGTGAGGATGGTGTCGGGCCAGTGTAGATTGGGAGCCGAGACAAACTCTAGTTCATGCCCGTTGCCCAAATCGAGACGATCGCCGCTTTTCACCAACATTTTCTGGAATGGTTGATGCACTAGATCTTCGAGAAACTGAATCGCCACCTTAGAGCCAACCACCGTAATGGACGGCGCAATTTGCAAGATGTCTTTAATTAAGCCACTGTGATCGGGTTCTGTATGGCTAACAATCAAGTAATCGATTTGAGTTGGGTCAATCAATCCCTTGACAGCGTTCAGGTAAAGCTGGCGGAATTTCTCGTGAGACGTGTCAACCAGAGCTATTTTTTCGCCACGGATTAAGAAAGAGTTATAGGTTGTGCCATTTTGTAATTCAAACTCGATATCGAAGCGATCGCGATCCCAGTCGAGCGATCGGATCGCTGTAGTGTTGTCCGTGATATCCAAGGCTTGTAGCGTAAGCCTACTTTGGGAGCGTTCTGCCAGTGCGACCATACCTCACCCTCCTGATGAAACTTGCGATGATATTTTTCATCCCTTTTCATTATCGTCACGAAAGTGAGGATTTTGTAAAGTTTCAATAAGCAAAGTTACCTATTAGTTGAGCTTATTAGCGATCGGAGATCTCCCTTTACCCGTTTGTCGAACTTAGAGCATCTCCCTTAAACTAAAGGCAGAAGGATTTCAAACTCGGTGCCACCGGATGGAGTGATGGGCGATCGCACTTGAAATTTGCCGCCATGCTTTGCAGTGACAATTTGATAGCTGACGGCTAAACTCGTTTCCTTGGCAGCGCGTTTTTCAACAGAAAAAGATTCCAAAATTTGCTGTTGTCGTTCAGGGGAAAGACCGGAACCGTTATTGGCAATGCAAATCGAAATCCAACGAGAGGAGCTGGATGAGCCTGAGTCAGCGGAGAGCGATCGCACTTGCGTTGTGATAGTGATTTGGGGCGGCACAACAGACAGTTGCTGCAATCCAGGTTCACTGCCAAACTCGTCTGCTAATTCTTGGCGAATGGCTTGATTTAGCAGCATCTCGATCGAATTCGTCAGAATATTCATGAATACTTGATTGAGTTGTCCGGCGAAGCAGGGAACAGGCGGCAAATGACCATAATTTCGGACAAAGCAAATTTCTCCAGTTAGACGACTTTTAAGCAACAACAGAAGGCTATCCAAACATTCGTGCAGATTTGTCGGTTTAGGATAAACCTCATCAACATGGCAGAAGTTTTGTAGGCTGGTGGCAAGTTTTTCAGGCGTTCGGCTCCCGATCGGATGCTAGTAAGTGTCGGTGGCAAATCTTGCTTCAGATAATCGAGTTCAATGTCAGTTTGGAGACGGGCGATCGCCTCCGGAACTCTAGGGAAATGGGCTTCATAGGCGGCTAGCAATGTCATTACTTGATCTAGATAAGTCGTCAGATGAACTAAATTTCCCCAAATGAAACCAACCGGATCAAGAATTTCATGCGCGACACCATCCACTAATCGCCCTAAACTTGCCATCTTTTCAGTCTGAATCATCTGCGCCTGAGTTCGTTCGTAGCGCACCTGCGTCTCAATGCCACGAATCTGCCAGTAAGCAATATTGAGTTCGTGAACATCCAGCAGAGCATAAGAATCAGGGTGGCTTTGAACCACGATCGGTTCACTCTGCTGAGCGGGCGATCGACGCAATGCAAATTGTGCAGCGATCAAGATAGGCGTGGCTTCCGGCACGATCAAGCTATTCGTTCGGGCGTAACTATGCAGCACCGAAAGCGGCTGAGGCATGAATAATTCCATCCCCTGCGGACGGATTAGAAATTCTAGCAATCGTTGCCGGGAAATCATGCCGAGAAACTGCTTCTTTTCTCGTAGCACCACTCCCGGAAGGAGTGGAAATCGTTCAAATATCTCAGCAACATCCCTACCGCAATGGTGAGCTTCAACCTGGAAATTATGGAGCGGCAATTCCGCCAATGTGGACTCTAGACATAACTCTTGACTCGCTTCAGATATCTTAGGGAGAGGGAGATTTGGTCGCGATCGCTTGGCAGAGGGCATGAGTATAAGAAACTGGCGATTATGGAAAGCATAACCTGAGATACCGATGTTTCCAGAATGCCCAGAAAATAGTGCGGACTGTAAAGGGTTTGGGATTTTCGACCGAGGTGCAAGTTTTCTAGAGGCTGACGGGTATATTCCCATCAGAAGTATCTGCAATACTCACAAAGATACCAAGACACAAAACCGTGATCAACCTCATCTTCGTGCCTTCGTGCCTTTGTGGTTTGCTGCTGAGTTTCAGGTTTAACAGCCCGTTGCTTGGACGGAATCGTTGTTTGACGATCGGGCTGTATTTCCATGTGTAGTGTTTTAATGCTTCAATCAGTTGAGCTAAACTCTACCAACAGCGTTATCATTCAGGGTGACGTTCTATAAATTCCCTTAACTCCGCCCGTTGCATCCCGCCTCTCATCCCAAATCGATCGCCAACCTCCCTCCCTCACCCCTTCAGCCATGACTTCTTCCACACCCGCCACCTTGATTTTCCTTGACTCAACCGTTGACAATTACCAGAGTCTTATTCAAGGTGCGAATTCCGATGCAGAAGTAATCCTCCTCGACCCAAATCAGGATGGCGTTGAGCAAATCAGCCGAGTTTTGGCAAACCGAACGGGCATCGAAAGTGTCCAGATTGTTTCGCACGGCAACAACGGAACCCTGAAACTGGGGGCGATCGAGCTAGGGCTGGAAAATTTGGCGGCATATACGGCTCAATTTCGCCAATGGGCACACGCACTGAGTGAAGATGCAGATATTTTGTTGTATGGCTGCAATGTAGCAACAGACGAGACGGGTGCAGCGTTTGTGCAACAGCTGAGCGATTTGACTGGGGCAGATGTTGCGGCATCCGATGATCTGACGGGGGGTGTGGCTCAGGGTGGTGATTGGGAATTGGAATTTGCGACAGGGGCGATCGAGTCGTCTTTGGCAGTTCAAAATAACGTATTGGAGGCATATACCGCGACTCTTGCCGTCAATACTGAGGCAGATCTCAGGCAGGCAATTTTAGATGCAGAAGCCAGTTCAGCAGACGATGTAATTGACATTAATGCCAACATCACGCTGACATCGGCTCTACCCACGATCACCAGCAACATTACGTTTCGAGGCACTGGCAGCAGCGGTCGCACTCTTAGCGGGGCAAATGCGTTTCAAATTTTCACAGTGGCTCAATCAGCGACCGCAAGTACGGCACCCATAATCAGATTCGAGAAATTAACCTTCCAGAGTGGTAAAGCTCAAGGAGTGGCTGGAACTCCTGGATCGCTACTGGGCGGAAATGGTCTCGGCGGCGGACTGCGAATTGATGGGGGCGATGTCGTTTTGGTCAATGTCATCTTTGACGCAAATCAGGCGATCGGCGGAGTGGGTGGAACGAATGCGGCTGGCGTGGGTGGGACGGGTGGCGCAGGGCAAGGCGGCGCAATTTACCTGAATGGTGGCACTCTCCGTCTCAGTAACACCAGCTTCAGAAACAATAGAGCCAATGGCGCGGATGGTGGTTTGGGTAGGAATGGTCAAAACGGACAGAGAGGGCTAGGGAAAGGGGCGGCCATATATATCAATGCCGGTCAGGTCATCTCAGAGGGCGATCCAGGATTTGAAACGAGCAACCAATCGTCGGATGATATCAACGCGGCTGGCGATGACGACAATCTTTTTGGAACGGTGGAAGAGGTTGATCCACCTGAAGTTTCTTCGATTGCGCGAATTCAGCCTGCAACGACAGCCGATGCCGTTGTGCAATATTCCGTTGTCTTCAATCAGGTGGTGACAGGTGTAGACCCAGAAGATTTCCTGCTGGTTGCCAGAAATGCCGTCGCAGGAGCGGGAATTGTAAATGTAACCGGAAGCGGCACGACTTACACCGTTGAGGTGAATACTGGAACGGGTAACGGAACGCTACAGCTTAACCTGATTGATAATGACTCGATCGCCAATGCTGCCAACGAAGTTCCACTTGGCGGAACCGGAACAGGGAACGGAAACGCTACCGGGGAGATTTACACGATCGACAAAACCCCTCCGTCTGTTGTGTCGATCGAGCGCAAAGATCTCAATCCCACAGCCGCCGATCTCGTCACCTACACAGTCACATTTGATCAACTCGTGACAGGAGTTGATTCAGGCGATTTCAGAGTCGCTCCGAACGGTATTACTGGTGCGAGTCTTGTCTCGGTGACGCCCGTTGGTAATATCTCTTACGATGTCGTAGTCAATACCGGAACTGGCAATGGCGAATTGCGGCTTAACTTAGCGGATGACGATAGCATTGTTAACAATCTTCAGGTTCCTCTGGGCGGAAGCGGGACAAACAACGGCAATTTTACGACCGGAGACGTTTACACCATTAATAAAACGGTTCCGTTGGTTTCGTCGATCGTCCTCAATAGCCCCAACCCCACCAACAGCCCCACTGTTACCTATACTGTCACCTTCAGTCAAAATGTCTCCGGAGTTGACGCAAATGACTTCAGCCTGATTCCCAACGGCGTTAGTGGAGCCAGCATCACCTCCATTACACCCGTCAATGGCTCAACCTACACTCTCACGGTCAATACAGGCAGTGGAGACGGCACCTTAATTCTCGCTGTAAACGACAATGACACGATTCAGAATGCGCTCAGCGTTCCGTTAGGCGATCGGGGAGAAGGAAACGGCAGTGTGACGAGCACCGCTTATACGCTGATTAAAAATCCGCCGCGTGTCGCAGGAATTAACCTCGTCAATTCTAACCCCACCGCCTCCGGTAGCCTCAACTATGCCGTAACCTTCAGTCAAGATGTGAATGGGGTTGATAGTGGGGATTTTGTTCTCGATCCGGTAGGAATCTCTGGAGCCAGCATCACCTCCGTGACAGGAAGCGGCAAAAACTATAACGTTGCCATCAACGCGGGCAGTGGCAGTGGTTCTCTCCGGCTTGACTTAGTAGACAATGACACGATTACGAATGCGATTAACGTTCCGTTGGGCGGAGCAGGCGGCAGCAATGGCAACTTTGTTGGACAGACGTACACCATCACCAAAACACCACCAAGAGTCACAGCAATCAACCGCTTGGAGGCTAATCCAACGAATGCAGCGAGTATCACATTCACGGTGATCTTTAACGAGGACGTGAATCAGGTTGATCCAACTGATTTTCAACTGATCACGCAAGGAAATGTTAGAGATGCCAGCATTGGGACGATCACTCGCGTGAATGGCAGCTTCTACAGCGTTCAGATAAATACTGGAACGGGAGAGGGTGCGATCGGTCTCCACTTGGTGGACAACGACACGATCGTGAATGGCTTGGGTACTCCGTTGGGTGGAGCAGGCGGCGGCACATTTGTAGGCGAAGTTTACACCGTTGATAAAGGGCAACCCACCGTTGATATCGTCGATGTTTCTCCCGATCCGCGACGAGATAAAGTTAATGCAATTACAATTCAATTCAGCGAAGCGGTACAAGGCTTTGATTTGAGTGATTTGCGGCTGACTCGTGACGGACAGGGCGTTGATTTGAGTCGAGCAACGCTCACCACGGATGGCGGCATCACCTGGACACTCAACAATATCAAGCGACTGACCAATTTACGAGGAAGTTATGAGATTTCATTAGCGGCGGGTGACACCGGAATCGCTGACATCGCAGGCAATCCGCTCACCACAAACGTGATCGATCGCTGGCTAAATCAGCAAACGGTTGATGCCTGTGATCCGGGAATTTTCCGGCGGGGTACCAATGCTGCCGATCGATTTGAGGGAACTGCCGATCGCGATACGCTACGCGGCGGCAATGGCAACGATACGCTAATCGGCTTGGATTGCGGCGATACGCTGGTGGGTGAACGTGGCAATGATATTCTGGATGGCGGTGCTGAAAATGATAACTTATCCGGCGGGTTTGGCAGAGACACCTTAATTGGCGGCATGGGTCAAGATATGCTGAGAGGCGGCGGAGATGCCGATCGCTTTGTTTTTGCAGGGACTGATCAGATCGAAGCATTGGCAAATTCGACAGCGGAAAGCCTCGATCGCCTCACAGATTTCCGCTTCTCGCAAGGAGACAAATTCCAGCTTGACTTTGACAACACCCTGAGAACCGCCAACCGTCCACGCGGACTGTTTAACGCAGGTGCCGTGCGAGGCAGAACCTTGGCGGCGGCATCTCAGTCCGCATTCAATGACAAAAACCAACGTGATTCAGGATCGCAAGAATTGAGAGCCAGTGAAGCCGTCTTTTTTAGATGGCAAAATCGCACCTATTTAGGCGTAAACGACGCCAACGCCAGTTACACTGCCGATCGCGATCTCGTGGTTAACATTCAAGGCATTCAGTTTAAGTCAAATGACGCGAATGCTGGAGCGCTGAGAGTGAGCGATTACTTTATCTGAAAAGGGCGATCGTTGAAAATTTTGGGACGATCGGCGTGAAAACCGAATTTAGAATTTCCCTTCCAATGCCGGAATACATCGTTCGCAGAGTAATGGGTGTTCCTCCGATTCGCCAACGTGGGTGGAATAGTTCCAGCAACGATCGCATTTTGTTCCGTCGGCATCCACGACGCCAATGCCTAGCGCATCGGATTGAGAACTGTATTTCAATCCCTCTAATTTCTTCGGAGTTTCCAGCAGTTCTACTTGAGAGGTAAGGAACAAATAGCGCAGTTCGTCTACATGATTGTCATTGAGACTATCCGCCGGATTCATTGACTCAAGTATTTGCCGTAGCTCCAAATCAGCGACATACAGCAATAATTTGGCTTCCAGCGAAGACCCGATCGCCTTGTCATTCCGCGCCTGTTCCAGTACTTTGTTAGCGTCTTGACGAATCCGACGCAATTGCTCCCAAGTGGCTGACAGGTCAGGCTGTTGCCAGTTCTCCTCTGCTTTCACCCAACCCGACTCAAACACCGATAAGTAAGGGGTTTTGTAGGGCAGGTGTTGCCAGATGTCTTCCGCCAAATGAGACAACACTGGAGCGATCGCCCGTGCCAAATTTTCGATCGCCACTGCCAGAACCGTTTGACAGCTACGACGACGAGGCGCATCAACTGCGCTGATGTACAGCCGATCTTTAGCGATGTCGAGGTAAAAGTTAGACAAATCCACGACGCAGAAATTTTGCACTGTTTGGAAGAAACGGAAGAATTGGTAAGTCTCAAAGGCTTCGGTGACTTCGGCAAAGATCTCGGTCATGCGGTGTAGCATATAACGATCGAGTTCTGGCAATTGCTCGTAAGAAACGGCGTCGTTCGCCGGATCAAAGTCATGCAAGTTACCCAACAAAAATCGGGCGGTATTGCGAATTTTGCGATAGACATCTGCCAACTGCTTGAGGATGTTTTTCCCAAGCGGCACATCTGAAGAGTAGTCTACGGAAGATACCCATAGGCGCAAGACATCGGCTCCATAGGGCGGCTCTTCTTTCTGATTCTTACCGCCATCAATGACGATCGCCGGATCGACCACATTACCCAACGATTTACTCATCTTGCGCCCATGCTCATCCAAGACAAACCCATGCGTTAGGACGATTTTGTAGGGAGCCGTTCCGTTGGTGGCAACGCTGGTCAGCAAGCTGGATTGGAACCAACCCCGGTGCTGGTCAGAGCCTTCTAAGTACATATCGACGGGATACCGCATTCCGTCGCGTTGCTGAGCAACAGCTGCCCAAGAAGAACCAGAGTCGAACCAGACATCCATCGTATCCATGCCCTTGCGGTATTGATGTCCGTCGTTGCGGTATTTCGGGGGTAAGAGTTCCTCGACGGGCAGTTCCCACCATGCATTGGAACCTTTTTCGGCAAAGACTGCTTGCACATGGGCGATCGTCTCTTCATTCAGCAAAGGTTCGTTCGTTTCTTCATCATAGAAGACCGGAATCGGCACTCCCCAACTGCGTTGACGAGAAATGCACCAGTCCGATCGCTCCGACACCATTGATGTAATTCGGTTTTCGCCTTGAGCCGGAATCCACTTTACGTCACCGATCGCTTCTAGCGCCTGATCCCGGAAGCCTTCCACCGAGGCAAACCACTGCTCGGTTGCCCGGAAGAGCGTCGGCTGTTTCGTGCGCCAGTCATAGGGATAGCGATGAACATAATCTTCTTCCTTGAGCAGCGATCGGGCTTCTTTCATGGCATCAATCACCGCCACATTACCCTCGCTAAGCCGAATTTTTTGCAACTTACCGTCTTTACTGGTCTTGAATTCATCCAGGACAGGTAAACCTGCGAATTGACCCGCTTCCTCAGTGAACACGCCCTTTTCATCCACAGGACACAAGATCGGCAAATTATAGTGCTGCCCGACTCGGAAGTCATCTTCTCCATGACCGGGAGCCGTATGAACTAACCCTGTCCCAGATTCCGTCGTGACATAATCGCCGCCAATGACGATCGGGCTTTCGCGATCGAACAAAGGATGTCGATACGTAGAAAACTCTAGATCGTTGCCCGCGATCGTTGCCTTGACCGTCAGCTCCGTCTCAAACACCTTCGAGAGCCGTTCAACTAAATCAGTGGCTACCAGCAAATAGCGGAAGGGCAAATCACCCGCCACTTCAACCACGGAATACTTCAACTCCGAATTCACCGCCACCGCCAAGTTTGCCGGGATCGTCCAAGGTGTCGTCGTCCAGATGGCAACACCCAACTCAGACAGATAGGGCGATAGGGCTGAGGCACTGTTCGAGAGGCTGACCATTGGGAAGGCGGCATAGAGGCTGCGAGAGATATGCCCATCCGGATACTCCAGTTCCGCTTCTGCTAGTGCCGTGCGAGAACTCGGACTCCAGTGGATCGACTTCAACCCTCGATAGACATAGCCCTTCAGCACCATCTGACCGAATACGCCAATCTGAGCCGCCTCATAGTCTGGAGTCAGCGTCAAATAGGGATGATCCCAGTCGCCCCAGACCCCATAGCGCATGAAACTTTTACACTGCTGCTGCTGTTGTTGCAATGCCCACTCTTTCGCTCGATGACGGAGTTCGATCGGCGTTAAATTTTCCCGCTCCGCAGGCTTCATCTCTTGCAAAACTTTCAGTTCGATCGGCAATCCATGACAGTCCCAGCCGGGGATGTAAGTGACTTTCCGCCCTCTAAGGATCTGATATTTGTTAACCACATCCTTCAAAGTCTTGTTGAGGGCGTGACCAATGTGCAGTGCCCCATTAGCATACGGCGGACCGTCGTGCAAAATGAAGGGTTCCCCCGGATTCGTCTCAGACAGTTTTTGATAAATCTGGCGATCTGCCCAGAATTTTTGGATCTCCGGTTCACGCTTCGGAGCGTTCGCCCGCATATCAAAGCGGGTTTGGGGCAAGTTAATGGTATCTTTGTAGCTTCCAGGTTCTGTCAGAGTCACGGGGAATAGGGGGAATACTATTACATTTAAGGATTGTATCGAACCATTATCGTTTAAGGACTCCCCAACCGCCAAGTTTGCCCAGGTATTTTATAGGGCGAACGTCCACAGATGTGAACCGTTGAGGAATAGTAAAGTCCGTCAAGGTTTATCTATTTGAAAATTGCTGTAATAGCAAGATCGGGTGTGAGCTTCTTTGAGTAGTGCCATTTAGGAAAGGACGTAGAAAAAAGAACGAGGCAGAATAGATAAAGTAGACTGCTTCCCTCTGCACTCATGATTAAACCTCTGCTGCAATGTCCGAGTTGTGGCTCGAACGACATCAATAAAAATGGCACCACCCGTCACGGCAACCAGAATTATAAATGCCGCGACTGCGGACGGCAATGCGTGGAGAATCCAAAGTGGAGACGCATCAGCGATGATACAAAAGCAACGATCAAGCGAATACTGTTGGAAGAGATTCCACTAGCGGGAATTGCTCGACGCCTAGAGATCGTCTGTAGAAAAACATGTTGGGTTTGATACATCTGCGATCGATTCTTTGATTTCCACTTTGCAAGAATGGAGACGATCGCCCTTTCAACCAGATTTACGGCATTGGAAGTGGCGATCGGATTTCATGGGTGAGCAAACGATCGATCCTCTCTTGGTTTGGCAATTCGATTAAGGTGCGAGAGATTGATCAGGCACTGGTGATTCTGGTGAGGGGTGATCGATAGGAGAGGCGATCGGGCTAGTTAGAGCAATGGCACGCTAGGATCTGAATCAGAATTCTGTGATTTCTTATGGTTATTACACTGAGGATAAAAGAGGATGAATACGGAGGTTCGTAAGCTGGTTCAATATGTCACTAACGCTCAGGGTGAAACGACAGGTGTATTAGTTCCTCTGAATGTTTGGGAGAACCTCTTGAAATCGTTGCAGGACTTTGCTGATGAGATTGGGCAAATTGATGAAGCTGAGCCGAAGGAGCAAATTCTAGCCGATTTGCAGGACTCTCTGCGCCAGGTAAAAGCAGGACAAACGTTCCCTATCTCTGAATTATGGGATGGGATTGATGTCTGATGATTCTGGAATTGAGATTCGATTTACGATACCGTTCAAGCGTCGGCTGAAAGCCCTCTCCAAGCGTTATCGTCAGATTCAGAAGGACATTCAACCGATCATTGATGAACTTCAGGCTGGAAACTTTATTGGCGATCACCTTGCTGGGACAAACTACATCGTTTTCAAGGTGCGGGTGAAGAACAGCGATATTCCAATTGGAAAAAGTGGTGGGTATCGCTTGATTTATCAATTGGAGCCGCCTCAAGTCGTTTCGCTACTGTTGATTTACGCTAAATCTGATCAGGCAGATGTGACCGCAGAGGAAATTGAAGCTGCAATTGAAGAAGTGATGCAAGAAACCTGAATTCAAGCTTCATGGGTGAGAAAGCGATCGCCTGCTCTAATCCCTGAATCGACAAACTGCTACTGTTAACAGTCCCGTCCTCTATGGCAAGAATGGAGACGAGCCTTTTCAACCAGATTTACGGCATTGGGAGCAGCGATCGGATTGCATCAGTGAGAGAACGCTCGTTTCTCTCTCGGTTTGGCAAATCGATTAAGGTGCGCGCCATTGATCAGGCACTGGTGATTCTGGTGAAAAGCGATCGATCGGAGAGAGGTGATCGCAGAGTGTTTGATGAAACGTTGAGTATTCAAGGAATTCTTTGAAATCCCATTCCTACATGTTCAAAACATCACCACTCAGAACTATGCCAATCCCTAGCTCCTGCATGACTGCTATTGAGGTCAAATCGGTAAAGGAAATCTGAGGTTTGTCAAGAAATTGCAGCCGCAGCATCTGATGCCCGGTTCTTAGCCGATTTATTGAAGGGTGACTGGCTAGCATCTAACACTCAAGTCACTATTCACATTCAACAACTGTATGAAGAATATCGCTCAGATGATACCAGTCGCCGAGCGGCATTGGAGAAATTACTTACCCAGCAATTGGGATTGCAGATTAAAGTTGAGATGCACCGCTATGGACGCAACTATGGAACTCTTTCACACAGCCGGAAGCTAACCATTGATCGTCAAGATGATCAAGTTTATCGAATCTTATTTGACAAAGGGATGAATTTTTTAGAGAAAACTAACGGTGCCTATCAAATTACCGAATCTACCTACGTGGTTGTTACACAACAGAGATGAGGGGTAGATAAGATATTGAACAACTCAATTTGTTTTCTCATAATGAGATTAGATAATCTGAATTCTTCTACAAGACGTTTAGAGTAACCAATTATCTATCTGAAGCCCTTGGAAATTTGCATAGTCAGAAACGTTATTGGTCACAAGAACCAAATTATTAACGTGGGCAATTGCTGCAATTTGTCCGTCCGGATAGGAAGGTGTTCTACCGATGCCAACTAAGCGCGATCGTTCTTGAGCAAACCATTTTGCAGCATCAGACGTGTAGGATAATATTGGGAGTTTGGCTTCAACTTCTTCAACCAGGTAAGCTTCAATAATTTGTCGCTTATTGGATGATGCAGGCAGTCAATAGCAACCATACCAAAGCTCGTGTAAAACGATGGCGGCAGTCGCGATCGCTTCACTCTGTTCTGTTAGCTTTTGAATGAGGTTTAAGTTTGGGGAAGGACGGAGTGGCTCTGATAAAACGTTACTGTCCAGTAAAAAACGGAGTTTAGTCAAAGAGATTCACCTCACGGACAGGGGAGCGATCGCGAACCTCTTTGAAGAGTTCGTCTGGATCAAGTCCTGCTTGTTCAAGTTGATATTTTTCTCGAAACCGTTGTAAGGATTGAACAAAATTCAACCGATCGGCATTCGCAGGTTCAGTCGCATCTACTATGGCTTGACTGGTAGATGCAAGTTCAATGTCCATAATCACTTCAGCACCATCAGGGACATTAGCCATCGCCTCCAGAAGTTCAATCACCTGTCCTCGTTTGATACCTTTCACTCTCATGATTTGTCCCTCCGATTTTGTGGCGATCGCTGAGCCACCCACTCTTATTGTGATTTTCTGAGGACGCATAGGATGCGATTGTTTCTCTCTGGGTTTGGCAGTTGAAAGATTTGGCAAAAGAACTGTTGAACTGGCGAGATGTTAGTTGTTGCGGCTCAGATCCTCATCGAAGACCGGATACCAGGCGTATTGGCTTATAGTGGTGGATCGATCGCGTGTCGTGACTTGTTTCAGAAGAACTACAGCCAGCAAAAACTCAAATGTTGTAACGATTAGGTACTTGGTGTAGATACGACTCTAGTTGCGCTGAGAGGTTGACATTCAGTTCAATTTGTGAAATCGAGCCAATAACAACCCGCATCACCTATAGCTCATAGCCTTCGGCAATTCAGCAATTAATCAATTGCAAAAAGTATAGAGTGAAACCCATGCATACAAGGAGTTTCAGATATTAGCCAAGATGATATACCAGAATATGTGTCAACCTATACAATGTAAAATTTAATACCGCTAACTCGCCGTTAGCCAAATAATTCTTATAGAACCCATTTGAGATCTCAGGAAACGGCTGAAAGTCGCTTCAGCATTAGCCTGACGAAGCAAAGATCGATTTGGGTCTTGGCATGGGATAAGGTGCGCTCAAAGTTCTTCACCAAACTTTT